>CANGJE010000015.1 GCA_947454305.1 Oxalobacteraceae bacterium | reverse complement strand
TTCGCGCGACGCAGAGAGAGTTTGATGTTGTAAGCATCTGAACCAACTGAGTCAGTATGGCCAGTCGCAACAACGACTTCGATATCAATACCTTGCAGTTTGGAAGCCAAATCATTCAGTTTGGTTTTGCCAGTTGGCTTAAGTACTGACTTATCAAAATCAAAGAAAGTATCCGCTTCGAAGGTGATTTTTTCTGAGGATGGAACCACCGCTGCAGCTGCAGCTGCTGGTGCTGATCCTGGAGTTGTATCAACGTAAGGCGCAGGTGCTGGAGCTGGCAGAGGTGTTGCCAACGGCACAGCTGGAGCAGCGCTTTTCAGCATGCTGTCACAACCCTCAACCGCATCCGCAGGCGTCCAGAAGCCGGTGTGCCAGCAAAGGCCGAAATTACTTTTGACTACGCCGTTCTCAGAATCGGTCAAGTATCCTTTTTTTGGAGCCTTGTCTGCGGCAAAGACAAGTGCGCTCATTGAGGAAAGCGCTAGAAGGATGGCTAAATTGCGCAAGTTGCGTTTCATTTTGGTTCCCGTGTTGGTTGAGCTGTATTCGTCGGGGAGGCAGCTAAATGTAGAGAATGCTGGCCCGTTTCCCGAACTAGACCGCAATTTTACTGCTATTTATTAGCATTAGCCCAAGAAGTCTGCCAATTTAGTGAGTTATTGACACTAATAAAAGAAACAACAAACCCATCGCGGAAACGATTTTTGGCTCTAAATGAGCATCCTCGGGGCGAGATCTGTCCGATTGCTTGGGCGAGTCTCAATAAGCTTTTCCCCAGGGTGTGGACATTATTCTCTGGCTCGGGTTGTTACAACTTCTATCTGTACTCGTCGATTCATGGCGCGTCCTGCCTCGCTTGAATTGCTGGCTATAGGTTGCGAGCCGCCGCGTCCTTCAGTAAAGATTTTTTCATTGGGTATGCCTTTATTGCTGAGATAGTCAGCCACAGCTCGTGCACGTTTTTCAGAAAGTTGTTGGTTATGCGTCTGAGAGCCCATAGAGTCTGTATGGCCCAAAGCCACCACGACCTGAACAACACCGTTCATTAAGCGCGAAGCGAGTAAATCCAGCCTTTGCCTGCCTTCATTTTTTAGAGTGGATTTATCAAAATCAAAGAGCGTTTCTGTATCAAAGCTAATTTTTTCTGAGGCCTCTTGTGTGCTTGTTGAATCCATTGCTTGCTCTGGAGCCGCGTCTGTCTCTGCTGGTGATGTGGCTAGTTGTTCTGGAGCTTCTGCAGGTGAGTTAACGGGTAATGCCTTTGCCATAACGCCATCACAGCCAACTAAATTTGCCAACATGGGAGTCCAGATACCTGCGCGCCAACATTCGCCAGTGCCGCCGCGAACTGCGTTTCCAGCAGAGTCAGTCAAATAAGCACCGCTGTTGCTGTTATCGGAAGAGAGATTGACGGCGTCGTCTGCAGACGCAATCGATAGTGATACTGAAATCAGTATCAGAAAGATATTTGAACGCTGGCCCATGGGTATGTCTCCTTGCTTTAAGAGTGATGAGCGAAATTGCAATTCGATTAGTCTGACAGTCGTTAGCAGGAGTGTTTTGGTGCTAATCAAACGGTGGATAGGGGTTCGTAATCCAACTGTGGGGCAAGCTAGTTTTAGTTACGGCCAGTCTTCTTTAAGAGGGGTCCGCGTGGTAAAATTTCGTGTTCAGAAAAGAGCAGTTGAGACTGCTCAATATCGCTAGTGAAACCATACGATTTTCCTTGTGTTTTCATGAAATAGTCCGTTCAAATTTCTTAAATTATCAGCCTGCCAATGGATCAGTTCGCCAAAGAGACCATCCCGATTTCCCTCGAAGAAGAGATGCGCAAGAGTTATCTCGATTACGCCATGAGCGTGATTGTGGGTCGCGCATTACCTGATGTGAGGGATGGACTCAAGCCAGTACATCGTCGTGTGTTGTTCGCGATGCATGAAACAAACAATGTTTGGAATCGTCCTTACGTTAAATGCGCGCGCGTTGTGGGTGAGGTGATGGGTAAATATCACCCGCACGGCGATCAGGCGATTTACGACACGCTAGTGCGTATGGCGCAGGATTTTTCCTTACGCTACACGCTCGTCGATGGACAGGGAAACTTCGGATCGATTGATGGCGACAACGCCGCTGCGATGCGTTACACCGAATGTCGTCTGGATAAAATTGCTAGTGAGTTGCTGGCCGATATCGATAAAGATACCGTCGATTTTGTTCCCAACTACGATGGCAAAGAAAAAGAGCCTTCCGTATTACCTACTCGCATACCGAATCTGTTAATCAACGGTTCATCGGGTATTGCCGTGGGTATGGCAACGAATATCCCGCCACACAACATTACTGAAGTCATCAATGGTGCTTTGCATGTACTGCAGACGCCTCAGTGCACCGTCGATGAATTGATAGAAATCATTCCTGCGCCTGATTTCCCTACGGCGGGAATTATCTACGGCGTGTCGGGTGTGCGTGATGGTTATCGCACTGGCCGCGGTCGCGTAGTGATGCGCGCTCGTACGCATTTCGAAGAATTGCGTGATAACCGCTCTTCTATCATCGTTGATGAGTTGCCCTATCAGGTCAATAAAAAATCATTGCTTGAGCGCATAGCTGAGATTGTTCGTGATAAAAAATTAGATGGCATTTCTGATATTCGCGATGAATCTGATAAATCAGGCATGCGCGTAGTTATCGAATTAAAGCGCGGTGAAGTTGCTGAGGTTGTTTTAAACAATCTGTACAAGCAGACGCAACTGCAAGACACCTTTGGTATGAACATGGTGGCGTTGGTTGATGGTCAGCCTAAGCTATTGAACTTGAAGCAGATGCTGGAATGCTTCTTGTCACATAGGCGTGAAGTTGTTACACGCCGTACGGTTTTTGAATTACGTAAAGCGCGTGATCGGGGTCATGTGTTGGAAGGTCTGGCTGTAGCGCTGGCTAACATTGATGAATTTATTGCGCTGATTAAAGCTGCTCCAACTCCGCCAGTCGCTAAAGCTGAGTTGATGGCGCGCTCATGGGATTCGTCACTGGTGCGTGAAATGCTCGCGCGTACAGGAGCAGAAAACGCCGGTGGCATTGAATCCTTCCGCCCTGAAAATCTGCCACGTCATTACGGTTTGCAATCCGATGGCATGTACAAATTATCGGATGATCAGGCGCAGGAAATTTTGCAGATGCGTCTGCAACGTTTAACCGGTCTTGAGCAAGATAAGATCGTTAACGAATACAAAGAAGTGATGGAGCAGATCGCTGATCTGTTAGACATTCTGGGTCGTCCTGAGCGTGTGACCACCATCATTAGCGATGAGCTGATCGCTGCTCGCAATGAATACGGTGAAGGTAACAAAGACAAACGTCGCTCGACCATAGAAATCAACGCGACTGATTTGGGTACGGAAGATTTGATTACGCCTCAGGATATGGTGGTCACGCTTTCGCATTCGGGTTACATGAAATCGCAACCCTTGTCAGAGTACCGTGCACAAAAACGCGGCGGTCGTGGCAAGCAGGCCGCGGGCACTAAGGATGATGATTGGATCGAGCAGCTCTTTATTGCGAATACCCATGATTACATCCTGTGCTTCTCGAATCGTGGCCGAATGTACTGGCTCAAAGTATGGGAAGTGCCGCAGGGCTCACGCACATCGCGCGGTAAACCAATTGTGAATATGTTCCCCCTGCAAGAAGGTGAGAAAGTCACCGTGGTGTTGCCATTGTTTGGTGAGGACAGCAAATTCCCTGAAGATCGTTACGTATTTATGGCGACTTCGCATGGTGTTGTGAAAAAAACGTCGTTGTCAGATTTCAGCAATCCTCGTAAGGCTGGCATTATTGCCGTTGACTTGGATGAGGGCGATTTCTTGATCGGTGCTTCGCTGACGAATGGCGGCAACGATGTGATGTTGTTCTCAGATGCGGGTAAAGCGGTTCGTTTTGATGAAAGCGATGTGCGTCCTATGGGCCGTACAGCACGTGGTGTGCGCGGTATGAATCTCGACGAAGGTCAACTCGTCATCGCGATGTTGGTAGCGCAGACTGAGCAGCAATCCGTTTTAACAGCGACTGAAAATGGTTACGGCAAACGTACGCCGATTACAGAATACACACGTCATGGTCGCGGTACCAAAGGCATGATTGCGATTCAGACGAGCGAGCGCAATGGCAAAGTTGTGGCAGCTACCTTGGTTGAATCGACCGATGAAATCATGATGATTACGACCGGTGGTGTGTTGATTCGCACGCGAGTATCTGAGATTCGTGAAATGGGCCGTGCTACTCAGGGTGTGACACTGATTGCAGTTGAAGATGGAACTCGTTTATCAGGCCTTCAGCGTATTGCAGAGAGTGATGCAGAAGACGTGGTTTCGGACGACTCAGTTTCGGATGAGGATAACGCAGGCTGATCTGCGTATCCTCTGCGCCTGTTGGCGATAGTTGACTGTACCTTATCGGCGATGAAAAAAACAAAGGCAACCAGCCATGAGTGATGACAAACTCAAACCTTTGCGTGAACAGATTGATGCTCTGGATGCGCAATTACTGACCCTGCTGAATGAGCGTGCAAAAGTCGCTCAGCAGGTCGGTCACGTTAAGGCAGAAACCAATGCGCCGGTGTTTAGACCTGAGCGCGAAGCACAGGTCTTGGCGCGTGTGGCCAAGAACAATCCTGGGCCCCTGCATTCCTCTGATTTGCAATCCATTTTTCGCGAAGTGATGTCGGCATGCCGTGCACTTGAAAATCGTGTCACGGTTGCTTTTCTTGGGCCGGTGGGTACCTACAGCGAACAAGCGGTCTGGCAGCAATTTGGTCAGGCAGTGACTGAATTGCCTTGCATATCGATCGATGAAGTATTTCGTTCGGTAGAGGCCGGTACTGCAGAATTCGGTGTGGTACCTGTAGAAAATTCTACCGAAGGCACTATCAATCGAACACTCGATTTATTGCTGCAAACATCGTTGACCATCAGCGGCGAAGTCGCTTTGCCAGTTCATCATAGTTTGATGACCTGCACCGGCACTATGGAAGGCATCAAGCGGATTTGCGCTCATTCACAGGCTTTAGCTCAATGTCAATCATGGTTGAATGAACATTACCCAACGATAGAACGCCAAGCCGTTGCTTCGAATGGTGAAGCTGCAAAAATTGCGGCTGATGATCACAGTGCTGCCGCTATTGCCGGAGAAATGGCTGCGAAGCGTTACGGTCTATCGATTGTTCATGCACACATACAAGATGATCCTCACAATCGAACACGTTTTGTGGTGATTGGTCGTTTAACTCCTTCAGCATGCGGGAAAGATCAGACGTCTATCGTTTTATCAGTACCGAATAAACCCGGTGCTGTGTATGAGTTACTTGCGCCATTAGCTAAGCATGGCGTATCAATGACGCGCTTTGAATCACGTCCGGCAAGAACAGGTCGATGGGATTATTACTTCTATGTTGATATCCAGGGCCATGCGAATGATCCGACGGTATCGAAGGCCTTAGCCGAGTTGCAGACGCAAGCGGCTTTTTTTAAGGTGTTGGGTTCGTACCCGCACGCTTCCTGATTTTTTCTTATTACTTATGAATTTCGGTCCTGATTACGTCCGTGCGATCGCTCCTTATCAGGGCGGCAAACCTATTTCGGAAGTTGCACGAGAATTTGGTCTTGATGAGGCAACGATCGTCAAGCTGGCATCCAACGAAAATCCACTCGGGCTTCCTGAGAGCGCAAAGCTAGCGATGATGAATGCGTTGGCTGAATTGGCGCGCTACCCTGATTCCAATGGATTTGATCTCAAAGGTGCCATCAGCAAGAAATTTTCTGTGCCTACTGATTGGGTTACTTTAGGTAATGGTAGTAACGACATTCTCGAATTAGCAGCGCGCGCTTTAGTCGCGCCTGGTCAAGCGGTGGTGTATTCAGAATTTTCTTTTGCGGTGTATCCGCTTGCAACGCAGGCGGTTGGAGCAAAGGCGATTGTGGTACCTGCAGCGAATTATGGCCACGATCTGGACGCCATGCGCGCTGCCATTACTAACGATACGCGACTTGTCTTTGTGGCGAATCCCAACAATCCAACCGGCACATTCATTGCAGCGGAGAAGATTCACTCATTCATACAATCGGTTCCATCATCAGTGGTGGTGGTCTTGGATGAGGCGTACACAGAATATCTGTCTGATGCGCAGCGCTATGATTCTTTGCAATGGGTGACGCAGTATCCCAATCTGATTGTTTCGCGTAGTTTTTCTAAAGCGTATGGTCTGGCCGGTTTGCGTGTGGGTTTTGGTATTGCTCAGCCGGCGTTGACGGATTTGCTGAATCGTTTGCGTCAGCCCTTCAATGTAAATTCTTTGGCTCAGGCTGCAGCGATTGCCGCATTAAATGATGCGGTGTACTTGAAAAAAAGTGCTGAAGTCAATGCGCAAGGTTATCAACAACTCACGTCGACATTCGATAGTATGAAAATCGAATACCTGCCTTCGTCTGGGAATTTTGTGTTGTTCCGTGCGGGTCATGATGATGGCGCTGGTGCTCGCGTGAATCTCGCTTTACTTAAAAAGGGGATCATCGTTCGCCCTCTGGGTAATTACGGCTTGCCGCAATGGCTGCGTGTATCGATAGGACTACCAGAAGAAAACGCCGCGTTTCTTACAGCTCTGAAAGCGATACTCGCTTGAGCGTGAATGAGCAAACGGTGAATAAACGGTGAGTAAACCAATTCCACTAAATAAAATCGCCATTTTTGGGGTCGGCCTGATTGGCGGATCGTTCGCACTTGCTCTTAAGAACAAAGGTGTAGTGGCTGAGGTGATGGGTGTCGGTCGCCGACGCGAAACGCTAGAGCGCGCTAAATCACTGGGCTTAATCGACAGCATTGCTGAATCAATTCAACACGCTGTAGCGGGTGCTGATCTTGTGCTTATCGCAGCGCCCGTTGCACAGACCGGTTCGTTGCTTGCTGCTATCGCTCCGCATTTATCAGCCGATACGGTAGTGACGGATGCAGGAAGTACCAAGTCGGATGTGGTGCAGGCGGCAAGACATGCGCTGGCTTCTAAGATTTCGCAGTTTGTACCAGCGCATCCGATTGCTGGTCGCGAGCAAAATGGTCCTGAAGCTGCACTGAGTAATTTGTATGTCGGTAAAAAAGTCATTCTCACTCCGCTGCAAGAAAATTCATCCTCAACCATTGAACGAGTCGCGAATGCATGGGAGCAGTGCGGCGCACTGATACATCAACTCGATGCGGCTGAACACGATGCCGTGTTTGCAGCGGTTAGTCACTTGCCGCATTTATTAGCGTATGCATTGGTTGATGACATTGCAGCGCGTGCCAACGCCGAAACACTTTTTCAATATGCCGCGAGTGGTTTCCGCGATTTCACACGCATTGCAGGTTCTTCGCCCGAAATGTGGCGTGATATTGCCTTGGCTAATCGTCCTGCACTAATGAACGAATTAGATTCTTACATTGCTCAGGTAACACACTTGCGGGAACTGTTAGCTAAACAAGAGGGCGCTGGCTTAGAAGCGATTTTTGCGCGCGCACGTGATGCGCGGCAGAGCTGGATTGCTGCGATTGAAGCAGCAGAACAGCAGCGACCACACGAGCAAGGTGGAGACTAATTTATGAAACATTATCCGCATCACCTTGATCTTAAAATCGCAGCAGCGGCACGCGGCACGGTGCGTTTGCCCGGTTCAAAAAGTATTTCGAATCGCACCTTATTGCTTGCCGCAATGGCGCGAGGCACCACTGAGATTAAATCGCTTTTAGCGTCTGACGATACGCATGTCATGTTGATGGCCTTGCAAAAGCTAGGCGTGCACTGGCAGCAGCATGGTGAGAGTCAGGATTATTCTGTCGTGGGTGCGGGTGGGGCCTTTCCGATTCATTCAGCTGATTTATTTATGGGGAATGCCGGCACGGCCATTCGTCCATTAACGGCGGCGTTGGCGGCGATGGGTGGCGATTACACCATTCACGGTGTGGCACGAATGCATGAGCGGCCGATTGGTGATTTAGTCGATGCGCTGAATGCCGCCGGTGCTCGCATTAATTACACTGGTAGTGCAGGCTTCCCTCCATTGCATATACAGCGCGGCAATTTGCATCCAGAAAAATTACAAGTGCGTGGCAATGTATCGAGCCAGTTTTTAACTGCACTGTTGATGGCTTCTCCATTGATAGCGCGCGATAAGGCGCTGCGCATTGAAGTCATAGGCGAGTTGATCTCCAAACCCTATATAGAAATCACTTTGAATTTAATGGAGCGATTTGGTGTCAAGCCAGAACGTGAGGGTTGGTCTGCATTCACTATTCAACCAGGGCAGCAGTACCAAAGCCCTGGAGTTATTCATGTTGAAGGCGACGCGTCGTCAGCGTCATACTTTCTGGCAGCCGGTGCGATTGCTGGTGGTCCGGTGCGAGTTGAGGGTGTGGGTAAATCGAGTATTCAGGGCGATGTACGTTTTATCGAAGCGCTTGAACAAATGGGCGCTACCATCACCATGGGCGAGAATTGGATAGAGGCGAGTTCAAACGGTGTGCTTAAAGCGATTGATGCAGATTTCAATCACATACCCGATGCTGCGATGACGATTGCGGTTGCAGCGCTCTATGCGGATGGTACGAGCACACTACGCAATATCGCTAGCTGGCGAGTGAAAGAAACCGATCGTCTAAGCGCGATGGCCACTGAACTTCGTAAGTTGGGCGCGCTGATCGAAGAGGGCGAAGATTATCTTCGTGTGACACCACCCATCGTACTTGATCGTGCAACTATCGATACCTATGACGATCATCGTATGGCGATGTGTTTTTCGCTCGCGACGTTAACGGGTGCCGCGCGCGAAGGAACGCAGGTACGCATCAACGATCCGAAATGCGTGGCAAAGACCTTCCCCGATTATTTCGATGCGCTGGCCAGTATTGTTCAGCGGAGCTAAAACATCGTGCCAACTATTCCCGTTATCACAATCGATGGTCCGACTGCTTCTGGCAAAGGCACCGTTGCTAGCCGAGTAGCGAGTCATTTAGGTTTTGGTCTCCTTGATTCCGGTGCGTTGTATCGACTCACCGCGTTCTCGGCACTCGAGGCAAATGTCGAATTGACGAATGAGTCCGCATTGGCAGACCTAGCGGGCAAACTCGATATTCATTTTGAAGGTGAGCGCATACTACTCTCGGGCCGAGAAGTTTCTAATGACATTCGTGCCGAAGCTGTCGGCGTGGCAGCCTCAAAAATTGCCACTTTGGCTAAAGTTCGCAGCGCTCTCGTGACGCTGCAGCACGATTTTCGTCGTATGCCGGGTCTGGTAGCAGATGGTCGAGACATGGGGACCGTGATTTTTCCTGACGCGCCCCTCAAGGTATTTCTGACTGCGAGCGTCGAGGCGCGGGCCGAAAGACGCTATAAGCAATTGATTGGCAAAGGTTTTTCTGCTAATATGGCAAACCTTTTGCAGGATTTGCGAGAGCGTGACGAGCGAGATACTCAGCGCGTCATTGCACCGTTAAAACCCGCTGAAGGCGCAAAGCTGCTCGATACATCTCATATGAGTATTGATCAGGCAGTTGAGCAGGTACTGGGTTGGTATCACCCCGCACCCTGAAGTGAGAAGTAGTGTTGATGTTCTGGCGCCTCGCTGTGCGCAATGCTCGGCAAGGTATCTGACAACCTAACCCATACGCGGCAATTCCGCTGTGTTTGGATAACCTTTCTAAATTATGTCTATAGCTACCCAATCCCCCGCATCCTCCGGCATGGAAAGTTTTGCCGCTCTATTTGAAGAATCTTTGTCGCGCCAGGATATGCGTTCGGGCGAGGTCATTTCGGCGGAAGTTGTTCGCCTTGACCATAACTTTGTGATCGTTAACGCTGGACTGAAGTCCGAAGCGTTTATACCGATCGAAGAATTCAAAAACGATAATGGCGAGCTCGAAGTCAACATTGGTGACTTTGTCAGCGTTGCTATCGAGTCTCTCGAAAATGGTTTCGGTGACACCATACTGTCGCGTGACAAAGCTAAGCGTCTCGCATCTTGGCTCTCGCTCGAAAAAGCGATGGAGTCTGGCGAGTTGGTTACTGGTACTGTCAGCGGTAAAGTTAAAGGTGGTCTGACTGTTCTTACGAATGGCATTCGTGCTTTCCTTCCTGGTTCGCTGGTTGATACGCGTCCTGTGAAAGACACTACGCCTTTCGAAGGCAAGACCATGGAGTTCCGTGTCATCAAGCTGGACCGTAAACGTAATAACGTTGTGTTGTCACGTCGTGCAGTGATCGAAGCCTCTATGGGTGAAGAGCGCGCGAAACTGATGGAAACGCTGAAAGAAGGCACCATCGTTACTGGCGTTGTTAAGAACATTACCGATTACGGCGCGTTCGTTGATCTGGGTGGTATCGATGGTCTGTTGCACATCACTGATTTGGCATGGCGTCGTGTGCGTCATCCATCCGAAGTACTGGCAGTTGGTCAAGAGATCACCGCTAAAGTACTCAAGTACGATCAAGAAAAAAATCGCGTATCGCTGGGTGTTAAACAGTTGGGTGATGATCCTTGGACAGGCTTGTCACGTCGCTACCCACAAAGTACCCGTTTATTCGGCAAGGTAACTAACCTAACTGACTACGGCGCATTCGTGGAAGTCGAACAAGGTATCGAAGGTCTGGTGCACGTTTCTGAGATGGATTGGACGAATAAAAACGTCGCTCCTTCAAAAGTTGTGCAGTTGGGCGATGAAGTGGAAGTTATGGTTCTGGAGATTGACGAAGAGCGTCGCCGTATCAGCCTCGGCATGAAACAGTGCAAAGCTAATCCTTGGGATGATTTCGCAATCTCCCACAAGAAGGGCGACAAAGTTTCTGGCGCCATCAAATCGATCACTGATTTCGGTGTCTTCATTGGTTTGGCAGGCAACATCGATGGTCTGGTTCATTTGTCAGATTTGTCGTGGACTGAAACCGGCGAAGAAGCTGTACGTCGTTTCAAAAAGGGCGATGATCTGGAAGCTGTTGTGTTGGCGATCGACGTTGAGCGTGAACGCGTTTCACTGGGCGTAAAACAACTCGAAGGTGACCCGTTCAATAACTACTGCGCAATGAATGACAAAGGTGCTTTGGTGACTGGTGTTGTGAAGTCAGTCGAACCTAAGGGCGCTGTGATTCAGTTGTCTGAAGAAGTTGAAGGCTATCTGCGTGCTTCCGAGATTTCCCGTGACCGCGTGGAAGATGCCGGTACTCACTTAAAAGTGGGTGACGAGATTGAGACAATGGTCCTGAACGTCGACCGCAAGGCACGTGCTATTCAACTGTCGATCAAAGCGAAAGATAGTGCAGATACTCAAGAAGCCATGCAGAAAATGACGACAGATACGTCAGCTTCGTCGGGCACAACCAGTCTCGGCGCACTGTTGAAAGCCAAGTTAGACAATAAGTCCTGACAGGAATCACTCTGATGACAAAATCGGAGCTGATTGCCCGTTTGGCCGAGCGGTATCCGCAACTGGTGGCCAAAGATGCGGATTTCGCTGTCAAGACCTTGCTTGATGCGATGACCGATGCGCTCTCTGCTGGGCAGCGCATCGAGATTCGTGGCTTTGGCAGTTTTGCATTGAATAGTCGTCCGCCAAGGATTGGCCGTAATCCCAAGTCGGGTGATACGGTGATGGTTCCGGAAAAACGGGTCCCTCACTTTAAGCCGGGTAAGGAATTGCGGGAGCGGGTTGATGCTATGGTCGGTCAACCCATCAAGGATGACTGAATTTCTAGTCTTTCCCTGAAAACGGCACCTGCGGGTGCCGTTTTTTTATGCGGGCTTGTCGTGCTTGGGAAGACTCTGATTTCTTTTCGCGTACAATTCAGCAACATCAAGAAAGCATGGTCTGAAATTGTTTTCCCAATGAAGCTACTATTCCGTTTAATCGCCCTGGCCCTCTTCATCGTGTTTTTCGACTTTGCGTTGAAAAATACGGACGAGGTCGTCTTGCATTTTTTCTGGGGTAGTCAGACTCGCTCCCCCATTATTATTCTCTTGCTGATGTTTTTTATCGGTGGAGTTGCGATGGGCGTGCTGGCGATGGTGACCACCGTGCTGAGCTACCGTCGCGAACTGGCTCGGTATAAAAAAGAAGCTGAAGAGCAGAAGAAAGAAGCCATCGCTGTGGCGCAGGTGCGTGATCGACCACCACCTCCAGAAAGTATTATTGAACAGGTGGGTCTGTGACCTGCCTAGCCGGATAAATCATCCCTATGGAATTCGAAACCTGGTGGCTTCTGGGTGTTCCCTTATTTTTCGCGCTCGGTTGGATTGCAGCGCGTATCGATATACGTCACGTGATAAATGAATCACGTAGCTTGCCTAGCAATTACTACAAAGGTTTGAATGCACTTTTGGATGAAGATCCCGATAGAGCGATTGAAATTTTTGTTGATATTGCACGATTAGACCCAGAAACAGCCGAGCTGCATTTCGCCTTAGGCAGTTTGTTTCGCCAGCGCGGTGATATCGAACGTGCTGTGCGAGTCCATCAAAATTTATTAGCGAGGCCTGATTTGTCTGCTGAAGTAGCAGGTAAGGCTCGATACGAATTAGGGCAAGATTTTTTAAAAGCCGGTTTGCTCGATCGTGCAGAAGAAACGTTTCATCAGCTAGCGGGTACGCAATACGCCAACAAAGCCAGCCGTGCATTACTAGAAATTTATCAGCGCGAAAAAGAATGGAAGCGCGCTATAGATGCGGCATTAGCGTTGCAAATGTCTGGTGCTGGCGCCTATCAAAAAGAGATCGCTCAATTTCATTGTGAAATAGCGCAGGATGAGTTGGTTCATGTGAGTGCCGATGCCGCCCTGCAGACGCTGGAAAAAGCCTTGCTGCATGACCGCAATAATGTCAGAGCCATGATGCTGATTGGTGATGCACTGATGGCCAAAGGCGATATCGAGGCCGCATTGCAGGCCTGGCGTCGTGTTGAGCAACAAAGTGTTCCGCATGTCGCGCTCGTGGCGCAACGCCTGATGGATGGTTACCGAGCTGTAGGTCGTTCACGTGAAGGTGCGAACCTCTTAAAAACCTATCTCTCTGAAGCGCCCTCGATTGATTTGCTCGAGGTTGTATTCAAAGCGGTGTTGGAACTCGATGGCAGTAGCAGCGCGAATCAGTTGGTGAGTGATGAGTTACGTCGCACTCCTACTTTGCTGGGTCTGGATAAATTAATTGAAGCTCGCTTGATGGATGCGCCACCTGAAGGTCGTGCAGAACTGTCACTCATTAAGAGTCTAGTCGGTGGCTATGCGCAAAAGCTGGCGCGCTATCGCTGCAATCATTGTGGTTTCAAAGCCAAGCAATTTTATTGGCAGTGCCCAGGCTGTAGTCAGTGGGAGAGCTACGCTCCGCGACGCAGCGAAGAACTGTCAGCGATGAATCAAGTCTAAGTCATTCTGTGTTCCATAGTTCTCTCACATCATTGAGTCTTTTTATCACTCAGTATTTTCCTTTGGTCTAGGCGTTTATTACGTCTATCGAACAGTCTATATTTAATTCGCACCATGCGAATTAATCATAATTTCTTCAATCATTACTTCAACTGTATTGAAGTCTAATTCGGTTGGCGTTGCTATTCCTGGCATCGTCATTCATTAAACCGAAATGGAGAAATTTCATGTTGAAGAAGATTTTGATATTAGCTACAACGATCTTCGCATTGCTCGCGTTTCAGCCAGCGTTGGCTGCCGTAGAAATTAACACGGCTGATCAGGCCGCTCTCGATGGTATTGCAGGGATAGGCCCGGCCACATCAAAAGCCATACTGGATGAGCGCAAGAAAAACGGAAATTTCAAAGACTGGTCTGATCTTGAGAAGCGCGTGCGCGGTATAGGCGAGCGCAATTCAGTCAAGCTCTCCGCTGCTGGCCTTCTAGTGAATGGTCAGCCGAAAAATCCTTCTATGACTGCTGACAAGCCAGCAAAGTCGGCCAAAATCCCGGCCGAGTCGACTAAGCCTACTCAGCAAAAAAACTGATTAGCTTTCACTCATTTTACGGAAGTGCCCGAGAAAGTCGTGCGCGGGTGTGACGCTGGCAGATTTTGAGCTCTGCCTGTCAGCGTCACTAGGATTAAAATGGAGGTTTTCATCCTTGTCATTACGGATAAACCTCCACATGCCATTCCCAACTATCGAGGACCTGGTCGGTAATACTCCTCTGGTGCAGTTAAAGCGTATTCCCGGCGAGGATGCTGCTCGTCGCAACAACATCATTCTTGGAAAGATGGAGGGTAATAACCCCGCAGGATCGGTAAAAGACAGGCCTGCCTTGTCTATGATCAAGCACGCAGAAGAGCGAGGTGAAATCAAACCGGGCGATACGCTGATCGAAGCCACCAGCGGCAACACGGGTATTGCGTTAGCTATGGCAGCAGCCATGCGCGGCTACAAAATGATTTTGCTTATGCCTGAAAATCTCAGTCTTGAACGACGTCAGAGTATGGCGGCCTATGGCGCTGAGATTGTTTTAACTCCCAAAACAGGTGGTATGGAATACGCCCGCGATTTGGCAGATCAGATGCAGAAGGAAGGCAAGGGATTGATACTTGATCAGTTCGCAAATCCCGACAATCCACGCGCACATTACGAAGGCACAGGCCCTGAAATCTGGCGTGATACCCAAGGCAAGGTGACGCACTTTGTAAGCGCAATGGGTACCACTGGCACCATCATGGGTGTGTCGAAATACCTGAAAGAACAGAACCCGGCCATCACGATAGTGGGTGCTCAACCCGAGGATGGATCGCAGATTCCTGGAATACGTAAATGGCCTGAGGCCTATCTACCGAAAATATTTGATCGAAGCCGAGTCGATCAGGTAGAGAACGTAAGCCAAGCGGTGGCTGAGCAGATGGCGCGCCGTATGGCAGTCGAAGAGGGAGTATTCGCGGGTATCTCAGCAGCAGGTGCGTGCGAGGTTGCTTTACGCGTCTCGCAAACGGTTGAAAACGCCATTATTGTTTTTATTGTTTGCGATCGGGGTGACCGCTATTTGTCGACAGGAGTTTTTCCTGCATGATCTGTTGCTTGATATATCGATAGATATTTCGATAGATATGTCGCTTGCTACGGTGCTTGCTGAATAGCCCGATACAGCGTTTGACACATCCTCAGGCAGTACGGCTAGGATTGTTAACCGGACTGCCTGAATCCGCGTTGACTGCTTCAATGACTGGCTTGTTTAGGCTTGAATTGTTTGTCACTGATACGGAATTTTTCCCGTCTATCTCCCATTAAAGTTCTCAGTTCTCGAATACTCAGATCACTAACTTCGTGCATACGTATTAGTAGCGAAGCGCCTACAGGAAGCCGGCGATGACGAATTTTGCTAATCACCGGTGGGGCTACTTCTAAGGCTCGGGATAGAGCGGCATCGTTTTTGAGGTGCAGCTTATCGATGAGCGTGTCCAGCAAATTATTGGGGTCGTAGGCCAATTGGTCTGAAAGCCGGCTGCTGTCCTGATTATCGAATTGGGTTGTCATTTGAATGCGGATTCCCTATAGCGGTTGGTGAATGAATTGCGCTGATCGGATTGTTAAGTCGGGCTTAACGCCTTGAAACTCAATCAATCAGAGCCCCTGAAGAATAAAAATTATCAGAGTAATAATTTGCTGAGCGGTTGTTAATCAAAAAATAATTTTTTGTAAATTTACGACCTCACTCCGGGCTAGCAGCAACCCTTGGTAACTTCTGGGGGAAATAAAAATTTACTAGCCATTGGTGTCAGTTCAACTGCCAGAACAGCCACAATACTTACTACATCGGAAAGTTTCCTTACCTTAACTTGAGTTTAATTAATGTATTGATAATTCTGTTTGACTTCGCGCAAGATCAGAAAGAATTAGTGAATCTGGCAACATTGTTAGGGTAGAAATTCGACTTTTCATACAGAGTTGGGCTTTATCGGTACGGGATAGCTATTAGCAATAGCAAGCTGGTAGGTGGGTTACGGCGGGGTGTTTGAAACGTAGAAAAAGAATAACTCTGAATATCAATTATCGGGCGAGATTGGGGATGTGTAGCGAAGGGATTGCTTACGAAGTGGATTCTATGAATTGTTTTAATTTTAATTGCAATTGATTCCAACCTTCGTGACCCAGCGAGGTCATGGTTTCTAAATTGCGATTCACAATCACGTTCGCATCTGGAAGTGCGGACGTTGCATTGTCCAAGCTTGCTTCTCTCAGTAGGTGCAGCATAGGAAACGGGGATCGGTTAGTACCGTTGGTAACATCCTCCTCGGTGGTTCCTGCGAATCGATAGTTAGGATGAAAGCTGGCGATCTGCAATACGCCCATTAAATCTAATTCATCCAAAATTTCGTCAGCGATGTCGAGAAAATTGTTGTACTCAAAAAATTCAGATAGCACCCATGGATGAATAAGCAAACACGTATCCACGCTTGTTGGCGAGGCTGCAACTAATTGCTGCATCGATAGCCGTAGATCAGCAGCTAGAGAAATTTCATCGCGAGCATGGCTAAGAAAATAATGGATTTGTCCTTTCGCGTGTACTGGCTTAGCGAATGGGCACAGATTTAAACCAATCACCACGTGTTCTACCCACGCACTGGTGAGTGCAATGATCTGTTTTTCTGTCAGAGTATCCGCCGCGGGGAATGGATTCATGGCGAGCGTCGTTGTTTTAGAGCTTTACTGAGTTCAATCACGGCCATAGCATAATAAAAACTACGGTTATATTTCGTGATAGCAAAAAAATTCGCGCTGCCAAGCCAATACTGAGTTGGATGCGTGCCGTCTTCTAAATCGATTAAGCCAACCATCAGTGTAGGAGAAATATCTTCAGGAAAAGTGACGCCTGCGCGACTAATCTCGTCGATGGTGTTTGTCGCTGCTAGAACTACACCTATCAATGGCTTCCACTCTGACTCGGTATTCTTATCAACACTTACAGGGTAGACCAACGGTAGATCGGCAGTCCATCCGTGCTGTACAAGAAAACTGGCCACACTACCAATAGCATCTGCGGGAGAATTTCTGAGATCGATACGGCCATCGCCATCAAAATCTACAGCAAAGCGACGAATGCTACTTGGCATAAATTGAGGGTAACCAATCGCTCCTGCAAACGATCCCGAAACACTCAGCGGATCGAAATTGTTTTCGCGTGCGTACAAAAGAATTTGTTCTAGTTCGTCGCGGAAGTAGCGCATTCTCTCTTCGCGGTTAGCCGTTTCTGGATAAGCAAATGCCAGCGTCGTTAGCGCATCCATAACGCGAATGTTGCCTGGGCTGCGGCCGTAGATAGTCTCTACACCGAGTATGCCGACTATGATTTCAGGAGGGACGCCAAATTCAACTTGAGCACGGCGAAGTTCGGTTTCATATTTTTCCCAAAAATTCAGGCCAGATCGTATGCGTAATGGTTCAACAAAACGGCTCTTGTAGGCTGTCCAGTTTTTATTTTTGCCCGAGGGGGCAGGGTTGATGAGCTTAACGACCTTTTCCAGGTAATGTACTTGCGAAAATAAAGTGTTCAGTTCATCTTGATTAAAACCGTGCTGTTCACCCATTTGATTTACAAATTCAGCGACTGCTTTCCATTGCATGAAATTAGTAAATTCGGATTCCTCAGCAGGTAATAATTTTTTGGCAGCCTTGTGTTTGTTAGTAAGTGAGGTGCTGCCAGCTTTTTTCGAATGGTACTGGCTTTTGGCGCAGGAAATCTCAGGAAGCAATAAGGTAGTAAATGCTAGAAAAACTATAAAAAAGCGCATTGAAATAATTTTATTCATCGATTACGGTTCATGCAAAAGTTGGAGACGAATTTTCGTCAAAGTACGAGTATAGTCCATGAGAACCGGGCAGCCTTCTGAAACAGAGCAATGCCATTTAGCCAGATGACGATCTCTTAACTGTATCGTGCGCCGTGGTTATAGACCGCAACGCCCATCACTAGCGAGATGTTCAGGCTGTCTTCAGCCACGAAGGGCTGGATGGGCACTTAGCAGTAATTAGCCTTAAGCGTATCAGCCGAACTCGGTTGAATTCAAGAGGGCAGGTAGAATACTGGCCCATAGCTCGTTTTTATCCGCTTCACTATTTTTTCATCGGCTCTTCTCATGTCCATCCAATGGTTTCCCGGTCATATGAACTCTGCGCGCAAAAAAGCCGCCGAGTCCATGGAGAAAACAGACCTTGTTATTGAGGTGCTGGACGCTCGACTGCCAGAGGCAAGTAGTAACCCCATGATTACTGAGTTGCGCAAAGCACGTCAGCGCCCCTGCCTAAAAATACTGAACAAAAGTGACTTAGCCGATCCCGCTGCGACGCAAGCATGGCTCAAGTATTACGAGGCCCAACCCCAGGTACATGCGATTGCGCTCTCTTGTAAAAAAGCGTCCGAAGTGGCGAAGATTCCAGCCGTTTGTATGAAGCTAACGCCCCATCGTGGCACCACGCTCAAGCCTTTGCGTGTGATGATTATGGGTATTCCGAATGTCGGTAAATCTACTTTGATGAACGCCTTGTTGAAAAAGCGGGTAGCTAAGGTAGGAGATGAGCCAGCTGTCACCAAGACGCAGCAACGCCTATTTTTAGGTAACAATATTGTTCTGATTGATACGCCCGGCATGATGTGGCCCAAGATAGCCCATCCCACCGATGGCTTGATGTTGGCGGCCAGTCATGCGATTGGAGTGAATGCGATTATTGAAGAAGAGGTCGCAGATTTTCTTGCGAGCCAATTACTCGAACACTATCGCGCAATGCTCGCAGCACGTTATGGCTTACCCTCCAGCGTGAATGACGGCGTAGGTGTTTTAGAGGCCATTGCTCAAAAACGTGGCTTGCGTTTACGTGGCGGTGAGGCAGATGTTGAAAAAGCTGCTCACACACTGTTGCAAGACTATCGAAGCGGTATCCTTGGGCGCATTAGTTTAGAAACACCTGAACGACGCGTCGCGTTACTGGCAAGTTATCAACCGCCCGTGTCATTAGGTCTAGAGCAGCCGCGAGAAGAATACGAGCCTGAATAAATTTCGAATAGCCCTGAAAAAAATAGACGAGAGACATCATGAGCCAGCCTACTTCGCCAGCGGATACTCCTTTCATCATCAATCAGCGTGAGCAAGGCATAGTTACCTTAACGCTGAATCGTGGTGATCGATTTAATCCATTATCAGAAGAAATGCTAGCCGCTTTGCAAACGGAGATTGATGCGATTGCAAAAGATTCATCGGCCAGAGTAGTAGTACTCGCTGCGCTAGGTAAGGCATTTTGCGCAGGGCATGATTTAAAACAAATGCGAGCTGAGCCATCTACAGCGTATTACAAAACACTTTTTCATCGTTGCAGTAAGTTGATGTTGGCGATTCAGCAAATGCCTCAGCCGGTGATTGCACGCGTTCACGGTCTTGCGACAGCTGCCGGTTGTCAGTTGGTGTCTATGTGCGATCTTGCGGTGGCTTCTACCGACGCTAGCTTTGCAGTATCCGGTGTTAACTATGGATTATTTTGTTCAACCCCATCCGTAGGTTTGTCGCGAAATGTGCCGCGTAAGCAAGCGATGGAAATGCTGCTGACAGGTGATTTCATCGATGCACACACTGCCAAAGAGCGTGGCTTAGTGAATCGAGTCGTGTCTCCTGAATTGTTAGACCACGAAATTTCACTACTTACGAAAAGCATCATCGCTAAGCCAGCGGTTGCGATTGCTATGGGTAAGCAATTGTTTTACCGCCAGTTAGAGATGGGTATTGCAGCAGCGTATCAGTTAGCTGGTGAGAATATGGCGTGCAACATGATGGATGAGGCAGCCTTAGAAGGTGTGCAAGCTTTTATAGAAAAACGTCCACCTTCATGGAAATCATAAAACCTTCCTAATGAAAATAACTTGAGTAATCTTTGAGGTTGCACAACTCGAATAAATCGCAAAGATTCAGCATTCTTCTCAGCTTATAAATCGTCATTTTTCATCTTGCAATACAGTTCGTTACGTGCGTGACCTGATACGAGTACATGGGCATCAACGGTCTTAGGCGATAAAAACTCGAATGGTTTTTTAGAGATCATGATCTCGCCTTGTTCGATAGAGCTGATGTCATTAAAAAGATGAACCTTGACAGCTTTAGTATGAACGATGGTCAGCTGAGTATCTCGGATATTGGTTGAGATGGCGTGCTGGCTATAACAGGATTCTTCGTTGGCATAACTTGATTCAGGTCGGGTCGTGGCTGATAGCCAATGAGGACTGATATACGTCATGCCTACTTGCATGCGAGCCAGTCGATATGGCCCTGCGCCGTTAGCTAGCACCAACCCTTTGTAGGCTGGGCCTTCATATTTAAATTGTTCATTCAAGGATAGTGTTTCTAAGGCTTCGTCTAAGGCGCTTATCAGGCAGCCGCTTATTCTTGCGAAGGTATCTGATCCTGACATTTGCCACACTCTCAATGCATCATTCACTGAGTTAAAGCTACCAGTCTGCGAATTGCAATAGTCGACTAACGCTAATACATGCTGTAGTTTAAGTTGCGGTAAATTTTTTTGCGCAGCATTACAAGATAATTTAATTTCATCAGGATTCATTTTTAAATCTAACCAGTCAAAAACTTTCGGATGAATTATTTCTGACAGCGCATTCCGCTCTTTTGCGGTGATTGCTAAAATAGTTTTTTGAAACGACTTTATAAGATAATTTTTATGAAAAGGATTAATGGCTGCTTCAAGGGACATTCGAGACAATGTTACGGAGTAATTTTGTTGAAATTCATGCGAAGAAAAAAGCCCACAAGAAATTTGATGACCTTTGGCTAATTCTGTTGATGTGAATGAATCATCAGGTAAAAAAAGTTGATTGGCATGTAGCATGCCATATTGATTTTTTACTTCTTCATTAATAGTGATTTGATAAAGACTATTAATTTCTTCCATGGCTGATTTGGTCGAAGGATTAATGCCGATCTTATTGATTTTTGAAAGGCACTCGGTATTCAACCGTGATAGATAGGATTCACGTAGCAGATTGGGTAGTGCCGGCTGAATTATTGCTGTGCGCCTCAGTATAGGTAGCATGTCGTCTCCTCGTGAATTGTTGCGCATGGTTTTTAATCGATCAAACTGATCGTTAAAATTTATTGTGATGAGTGCGTAACTTTTACGAAGTGAGAGTTCTGGTGATGCGAGCAGTGCGTCTGATGTGACGCAAGCTTTGTACTGAAACGATTCGTGGGTATTGCTCGTATATTTCAAGACATAAAAAAACCCGCGCAGTGCGCGGGTTTTTTAGAGTGCAACGGTTGGTTCTGGATTACATCATTCCGTCCATGCCACCCATGCCGCCCATACCACCCATGCCGCCCATACCACCGCCGCCTGCTGGTTTGTCTTCAACCAGATCAGACACCATGCAATCGGTAGTGAGCATCAGCGATGCGATAGACGCTGCATTTTGCAAAGCAGAGCGTGTGACTTTGGCTGGATCGAGAACACCCATTTCAACCATATCGCCATACGTACCATTGGCTGCGTTGTAACCGAAGTTACCTTTGCCTTCGAGTACTTTGTTGACGACCACTGAAGCTTCTTCGCCAGCATTGCTAACGATCATGCGCAGTGGCTCTTCCATGGCGCGCAGAACGATCTTGATGCCAGCTTCTTGATCAGGATTGTCGCCTTTGATTTTCAGGTTGGCACGTGCACGCAGTAGCGCAACACCACCACCTGCAACAATACCTTCTTCAACAGCAGCACGAGTCGCATGCAGAGCATCTTCTACGCGTGCTTTTTTCTCTTTCATTTCGACTTCGGTAGCAGCGCCAACTTTGATCACTGCAACACCGCCTGCCAACTTGGCAACGCGTTCTTGCAATTTTTCACGATCGTAGTCAGACGTTGCTTCGTCAATCTGAACGCGCAATTGTTTTACGCGTGCTTCGATCGATTTGCTCACGCCAGCGCCATCAATGATCGTGGTGTTTTCTTTACCCACTTCAATGCGTTTAGCTTGGCCGAGATCGTTCAGTGTGACTTTCTCTAATGTCAGGCCGACTTCTTCAGCGATAACTTGACCGCCAGTCAAAATAGCGATGTCTTCCAACATGGCTTTACGACGATCACCAAAACCAGGTGCCTTAACAGCACATGTTTTCAGAATGCCGCGAATGTTGTTCACCACCAGAGTTGCCAGCGCTTCGCCTTCGATATCTTCAGCGATGATCAGCAGTGGACGACCGGCTTTCGCTACTTGCTCCAGTACGGGCAGCAGATCACGAATGTTAGAAATCTTCTTGTCGCACAACAAGATGAAAGGATTATCCATCAGAGCGACTTGCTTGTCTGGATTGTTAATGAAGTACGGTGACAGATAGCCACGGTCGAATTGCATACCTTCGACGATGTCGAGTTCGTCATTCAGCGATTTGCCATCTTCAACAGTGATAACGCCTTCTTTGCCGACTTTTTCCATCGCTTCGGCGATACGATCACCGATTGAGCTGTCCGAGTTAGCCGAGATCGAACCGACTTGAGCGATCTCTTTCGATGTCGTACAAGGCTTGGAGATTTTTTTCAATTCTTCAACGGTCGCTGCAACGGCTTTGTCGATACCGCGTTTCAGATCCATTGGGTTCATGCCGGCAGCTACGTATTTCATGCCTTCACGAACGATGGCTTGTGCCAACACGGTTGCAGTAGTGGTGCCGTCACCAGCGTTGTCAGAAGTTTTTGATGCAACTTCTTTCACCATCTGCGCGCCCATGTTCATCAGCTTGTCTTTAAGCTCGATTTCTTTGGCGACCGACACACCATCCTTGGTGACGGTAGGGGAGCCGAACGAGCGCTCCAGAATGACATTGCGGCCTTTAGGACCTAACGTGACTTTCACTGCATTGGCGAGAATGTTTACGCCTTCAACCATTTTCTGACGGGCGACGTCGCCAAATACGACTTCTTTAGCTGCCATGTTGTTACTCCTTGATTCGTTATTCGATTTTGCTTAGTAATTTATTCGTTATTCAACGACAGCCATCACGTCGTCTTCACGCATGACCAGCAATTCATCGTCGCCAACTTTGACGGTTTGACCTGAATATTTTCCAAAAAGGACTTTGTCGCCGACTTTGACGTCGAGAGGACGAACCTTGCCGTCATCGCCGACTTTGCCGTTACCAACGGCCGTAACCACGCCTTGATCTGGCTTTTCTGCTGCCTGATCCGGTATCACGATGCCCGACGCTGTCTTGGTTTCCTGCTCTAGGCGTTTCACGACAATGCGGTCGTGCAAGGGACGAATCTTCATAAAAACTCCTTAAAACAATAAATTATGTTTGTTTGTACGCCAGCCAATTGGGGGCCAGACTTCGCTGGCTGGACTTGAAAAGACTTTTTGCCAGGGGAGTTGTTAGCACTCTCCTCCAACGAGTGCTAAGTATAGGGACGGTGTCCTGCTTTTTCAAGAAGCACTTCTGAAAACTTCATATAAATTATCCAAAATCGAATATCGAATTGATAATCCTCGACTTTTCAGCCTATTTAGTGAGCATTGTTGAATCTTTATTTTGATAAACAGAATTCGGCGGCATGACCTTCATGCGAGGTCAATCTGGCATGATTCGCATCAGTGGAGAATAAACTGTGTCAAATTTAGAAACTATTATTGTTCCGCGTGTTCGAGATCTGGGTGGCGGCTTTCAGGTCAGGCGAGCACTTCCTGCTGCTGAGCGTCGGATGGTCGGTCCGTTTGTTTTTCTTGATCAGATGGGCCCGACCTCGCTAGCGCCAGGAAAAGGATTAGATGTTCGTCCTCATCCTCACATTGGTCTGGCAACGGTTACCTGGTTGTTGGAAGGCGAAATTTTGCATCGCGATAGTTTGGGCTATGTACAAACTATTCGACCCGGTGAAGTCAATTGGATGACAGCAGGGCGCGGTATTGTGCATTCGGAGCGAAGTGATACGCCAGAACGCGAACGAGCATCGTCTTTATATGGTTTGCAATGTTGGGTCGCACTACCGCAAGCGGATGAAGAGTGTGAACCTGATTTCACTCACCAAAAAGCATCGGAGTTATCGACACTACTGCTCGATGGCGTACACATAGTATTGGTAGCAGGAAGCTTTATGGGAATGCACTCGACCTTGCCGACTCGATCACCATTGGTGTATGCGCAATTAAGCTTGCAGCCATCAGCACATTTTTCCTTGCCTGCTGAATATGCCGAACAGGCTCTCTATATAGTAAGTGGTGAAATTGAGTGTGGAGTGGATGGAGTGCATAGCGCAGGCTGCTTACTCGTCGTACGCACTGGCGCAGGTTTAGAGATTCGTGGTGGATCTCAGGGCGCGGTCGTGATGATACTTGGCGGGGAACCCTTAGATGGGTCACGGACAATGGCTTGGAATTTTGTATCGAGCAGTGATGAGCGAATTCGACAAGCCAGCGACGATTGGTTACATCAACGCTTTGCAACTGTGCCGGGTGAATCAGAATTCATTCCATTGCCAGATGCACTGAAACGATGAGTAATTAATTAAGTAACTGATTTCCATGTATTCCAAGCCAGACTGGCTGCGCACAAATCTTCAATCGCTGTACCCACCGACTTAAAGACGGTGATTTCGTCGTCATTACTCCGACCTGCATGACGTTGGGCTGTCAGATCGGCTAACTCTGCACGAACAGCATCACGAGTCATCAATCCCTGTTGTAGGGGTTGAATTACATCACCTGCTTCAGCGAGTGTACCTTCAAACGTATCGACAAAAATTTGTGCATGACACATCAGGGCATCATCCGCTTCGCGCATGTCGGGTCTAAATCCGCCAACCAGATCGATATGTGTCCCAGGTTTTATCCAGTCGTGAAAAATCAATGGTTCTTTACTCGTGGTTGCACAACAGATGATGTCTGCTTGTTGGGCTGATTGCGATAAGTCATGTGACTCAATAATAGCGATATGCTCGGGTAAGCCTTCTTCACGTAAAGCCTTGGCAGTTTGTGTAACGCTTTGCGAATTTCGTCCCCATACGCTAACTTGTTGAATCTGACGCATCATGCAATGGGCGATCGCCATGTGCGGCGCCAAGCGCCCTGTACCCACTAACAAAAGATGATGACTGTCTTTGCGCGATAAATAATCCGAAGCTAAAGCAGACGCTGCCGCTGTACGTCGAAGTGTGAGCTGTTCGCCATCCATAAGTGCAATCGGCACACCGGTAGCCGTAGCCATCAAAATAAACAAAGCATGCACTGTCGGTAAACCCAAGGCGCGGTTCTCAGGTGCGACGGTGACTACTTTAAGACCAAGCTGTTTTGATTCCTGCCATACGGGCATAATCAATAGTGTCGTCGGACCCGTTTCAGATACGCGATGCGCGTGACGCAGTGGTGCATGATTCACTTGCGTGAACGTTTTTCGCAAAGCTTCTATCAGCGTGGGATAAGGCAGATAGTGTTTGAGTTCGGAGCCGTTAATAAAAGGAAGCATTACACTCGTATCCCATAAAAATCGTGCGCTCAGGTGAAGCTGCGCTATGGGTCTATTGTAGCTAAAGGTACTTACATCACGTGGGATAATCTAGGCAATCTAATCGAAGGCAGCGCGAATGATTCTAAGCTCTAGCTTATTCGGCCGATGGGCCTTGTTTTTAATAGTGATGTTCTTGTCAGCTTGTACTACGCTGCCGCACGGTAGCGGCTTGCCCACGTCATTTGGCAAATCGCTTGCGCTATCGGGCATTCCTCCAGCGGCGGTTACCCTCGATGTTAGAGCGCTCGATGGGCAAGTACTGGCCTCTCATAATCAACAACGCGCTTTTAATCCTGCATCGGTCATGAAACTGGTGACAACAGCTGCGGCCTTAGACCTGTTGGGTCCGGATTACCGCTGGATTACGCGCGTATATGTGCAAGGTAATCTCGCAGGTGATGTGCTAGATGGGGATGTAGTTATTCAAGCAGGAGGTGATCCACGATTGGCGCATGAAGATCTTGCACGTTTGTTGCGTCGACTACGTAGCTTAGGTGTGCGTGAGATTCATGGCGACTTAGTACTAGATCGCAGCCTGTTTCAAACAACGCTGGAAGATGCGGCGGCATTTGATGGCTTGCCCCATCGTGCTTATAACGCGCTGCCCGATGCGCTCTTGCTCGACGCGAAAGCTATTAGCTTACGATTTTTTCCCGATGTGCAAACGCAGAGTGTGCGTGTCGCGATGGAGCCGCCGATGGTCGATTTTTTAATCGAGCCGCCTAAACTAGATACTCAGCCCTGTATCAACTGGCGTGAAAAATTAGGGCCAGTCGTTGATCCATCATCCATACATTTCTCAGGTAGCTATTCCGTAGATTGCGGTGAGCAAGTGCTGGTATTGCATGCGCATACGCTGAATCATGCACGCTATTTCGACGCAGTTTTTCGGCAGTTGTGGCGTGAGCTGGGTGGCAGCATGACTGGCGTGATGCGCGAAGAAAAAAAATCAGAAAGTGCGCGCGAACTTCTGCAATGGGAGTCACCCGCATTGTCACAAATTATTCGCGACATTAATAAACACAGCAATAATGTGATGGCGCGCCAATTATTACTGAGTCTTGCCATGTCACCTACTGGCTCGCCAGTGACCGCAGAAGCAGGTGCGGCGCAAGCAAAAGCATGGTTAGAAACCATAGGTGTTAATACTCAACATGTTGTGATTGAAAATGGTGCGGGCTTGTCGCGACAAGAGCGCTTGAGTGCTGAGGCATTAAGTACAGTGCTTAACCATGCGTGGCGAAGTCCCTATATGCCGGAATTTATCGCCTCGTTACCCATTGTGGGCGTTGACGGCACGATGATTCGAACGCTTAAAAATTCTGCGGTTAAGACCCGAGCTCACATAAAAACTGGCAGTCTTAACGATGTGGCTAGCATTGCGGGCTACGTGAAAGCAAAATCGGGTCGTTGGATCAGTGTCGTTTGCATGATCAATCATGCAGAAGCGAATTCAGCCAGATCGAGTTTTAACGAATTGCTCGAATGGATTTACGAAAACTATTAACGCGCAATGCCGCGTTGAATCATAAATTTTCTTGAGTCACTGTCGCGGCATTTTGTTTGGGTTTGAACATAACTGTCGACATCGCTCCCAAAATCAACACAATCGCAGCGTAATCTTGCCAGTGCGGCGTTTCACCGAGTATCCACGCACCTGAAAATGTACCTAATACCGGAATGAACATCACCGACAAACTGGATGCGACAGGTGGAAGTATGCGCGCCAGTTTGAACCACACCAAATGAGCGAAACCAAAAATAATAATCGCGTTGTAAGCGATGCATAGCCACTCTACCGAGTTCGGCCAGCGCATGCGTGGGCCCTCAACGATTAGCGCGATCAACGTAATGCAGGTGCTGGCAAAAGCCAACATCCAAAAAGTGAGCGATAAGGTGGGCATGTCGATGATGGTGCGTTTCATGAGCACGGTTCCAAAACCCCAGCCAGCGGCGGCAATCAACACCAACAATGTTCCCAGTGGTTGCCCGGATATTCGCGAAAACTCGCTCGATAGTAAGAGCATCGCTCCCGACATGGCCAGCAGAATACCGACTAAAGATGAGCGATTGATACGTTCACCAAAAAATACCAGACCGGCCAAGACCGCCCAAGCGGGCATGGTGTAACCAAGGATGGCAGCACGACCTGATGACAACATTTTTACGCCAATAATAATGAGCGAATGCCATATCAGCATGTTAGGGATAGCTAGTTTGATGATGGTTCGGGACTCACCCTTTGGAATAGCGAGCGAAACACCTTGCAATCGAGCTACGAGCCAAATAACAGCGAGGCCACCGACCATGCTTAGCACGCGAAAAGTCAGCGGCGGAAATTCGCGCACACCTATTTTCATCACTGGCCAATTCAGGCCCCAAAACAGCGTTAAAAGCGCGAGCAGCACCAGATCTTTGCGGTTGAGATGTCTCATGGGGCGAGACAATAGCATGACCGGCTACAATATCGGGTACACCATGGCCTCAAACTTTTCAATTCGACTATCGTGAAATTCACTGAAAAACTAGCTGTTGCAACAGCAAACCATCATTCACTGCTTTGTGTGGGATTGGATCCCGATGTGGCGCGGTTCCCTGCTGAATTTAAAGATAAGCCGGAGGCGATTTTTTTGTTTTGCAAAGCCATCATCGACGCCACCGCTTCCTATGCCTGCGCTTTCAAGCCGCAAATTGCTTATTTCGCAGCGTTGGCTGCTGAAGATCAACTGCAAGCGATCTGTGATTATCTGAAACAAAACTATCCTGATATTCCGATTGTGCTGGATGCTAAGCGTGGAGATATCGGTTCAACTGCTGAACAATATGCACGCGAGGCATTCGAGCGTTACGACGCCGATGCAGTCACCTTAAATCCGTACATGGGGTTTGATTCTGTTGCGCCGTATTTGGAATGGAAGGATCGTGGTGCCATTATCCTGTGCCGCACATCGAATCCCGGCGGTTCGGATTTGCAATTCCTGACGATTGATGGCGTGCCTTTGTATCAGCGCGTTGCACGCATGGTGTCAGAAAAATGGAATCAACACGGCCAGTGTGGCTTAGTGGTCGGCGCAACCTTCCCACACGAACTTGAGCAAGTTAGAAAAATCGTCGGTGATATGCCTTTGCTGGTGCCTGGTATTGGTGCGCAAGGTGGCGACATCGAGGCGACCGTTAAAGCAGGGCGAAGCTCGACAGGCGCTGGCATGATGATTAATTCATCGCGCGCCATTCTTTATGCAAAGCCTGAGGGTAATGAGAGTTTTGCTGAGGCGGCATCGCGTGTCGCGCTGCAAACACGCGATGCCATCAATCAGTTTCGTTCTGCGTAAACATTGCGGTGTTGTCCAAAGTCTTAGTGACAATGCTTACCGATAGCAACGACTGCTGAATTTAGGGGCCGTGCCTTAAGCCAGCCTCGGCAGAAAAATGATCACTGATCATGAAGACCAATGCGGTTATCACCATCTGACGAAACCATCCAAAGGCAACGGCCAGCGGAGTATGGGTAGGCTCAAGATGATTGAAAATCGTGATCGAAAATTTCGATATGGTTATTCAAAAAATGGGATGCGCGCTAATAATTGGCTTGTATATGAATTTGAAGTTCGATCATCAAATTTTCAGACAGCCGGTAAAAATTGTCTTGTGTGTTCAACACGATCTGATGCAATAAGTGTCTTACTAGCAGTCGAACAACGCACAACTTTATTTCTTAAAGTTGCTCCATAAATTTCAGTAAGCCTTTTAGCGCATGTTCTGCTGTCTGTGTTCGCACGGAATGTCGATCACCAGCAAACACGACTCGCTCTGTATGCACACGCTTTTCGCATGCCCAACCAAAACAAACCGTGCCCACGGGCTTACCCGGAACCGCTCCGCCGGGCCCTGCAATACCTGTCGTTGAAAGCGTGATGTGTGCATCGGTATTTACCAGTGTGCCCTTGGCCATCTCAGCCGCGACTTCTTCGCTGACGGCGCCATGCTGAGCAATCAACGCTTCTGGCACGTCAAGAAATTGTGTTTTAGATCCATTCGAATACGTCACAAAGCCACAGTCAAACCACTCTGACGAACCGGGAATATCGGTAATCGCTTGCGATATGCTGCCGCCGGTAATGGATTCAGCCGTTGCCAGTAACCAGCCGCGCTGCTTGAGTGCTTTACCAACGTCGGTAGCTAGATCATTCAATGTGTCCATGACAACTTCCTTTTTTACGACGCTTAAGTACGTCGTGACAAAACTAAATAAAACGCCATAGCGCAAACACAAGCAGGGTAAAAAAAGCCGCGATGATATCGTCGCCCATCACGCCAAACCCGCCTTTAAATTTTTGCTCAAACTGACGTATCGGTGGAGGTTTGATCATGTCAAACGCACGAAACACTAAAAAAGCCCACAGCTGCACTTTAAAACTCGCCGGCGTGACGAATACCATCACGAGCCAGATAGCAATGATTTCATCCCACACCATCGCGCCGTGATCTAACACGCCGAGTGCATGTCCTGTTTTATTGCATGCCCATACACCAACGATAAATCCACCCAAGATGACCCATGCCCACGTTGAGGGCGTCATGATGTCTGGCCAACGCACTGATAGCGCGTGAAACAGTAACCAACCAAACAGAGTCCCGACCGTGCCAGGCACAATGCGTGAAAGTCCGCTACCCAAGCCCAGTGACAACATATGTGCGGGATGCGACAACATGAAATTCACCCCGGGGCGAAGTATCGGCGTTCTATCTAAGCCAGGGCTGGGTGTTGAAGAATTCACGATGAGTTTTTAATTGAAATGATCGAAGGATTGATTGACGGCTGAAATGAGATTGCCTTGATGATCTTGCACATGAATGCCCGATCCTTTAGTTAACCGACCAATGCAGGTCACAGGGGTCTGACTGCGATGTCCTGCATCGATGACAGCTTGATGTTGATCCAACGCAGCGCTGAAACATAACTCATAGTCATCACCACCATTTAATGCCAACGCATAGCGTGTATCAGTAGTTTGACTGGCTAATGCATCACCAAATGGCAGATCGTCAGCGAACAGGGTAGCGCTTAGTGATGACTGATTGAGTAAATGTCCCAGATCACCTAACAAGCCATCGGATACATCAATCGCAGCGCTGGCAATACCGCGCAAAGCTAAACCCAGAGCGACGCGAGGGTGGGGGCGGTGTAGTCGTTCAGAAGCTTTCGCTAACAGATCAGGCGCAAGAGTGCGTTTATTTTGCAAAACTTCCAGAGCAAGACGCGCATCGCCTAGGGTTCCTGAGACCCATAATTCATCTCCTTCATGCGTGCCGCTGCGTTTGAGCGCCTGCGTATTTGACACACTACCAATCACGGTGATGCTAATGGCGAGTGGCCCGCGCGTGGTATCGCCACCGATGAGTTCTATCCCCTCAGCATCAGCTAGATAAAATAAACCCTCCGAGAAGGGTTGTAGCCAATGAGGGTCTGATGTCGGTAAGGCCAGTGCTAAGGTAAAGCTGATGGGTTGCGCACCCATGGCAGCGAGGTCAGAAAGATTCACCGCCAGCGCTTTATGACCCAAATCGTAAGGATTAGCGCCAGCGAAAAAATGCCGACCTTCAATCAGCATGTCAGTAGAAACCGCTAACAGCTCACCACTCGGTGGTTGGAGTAACGCGCAATCATCACCCACCCCAAGTTGTACGGGGCCACCCGCTCGTGAGCTGCGTTTGAAATACCGATCGATGAGTTGAAATTCGCTAAGCATGCATTGATTCTACCTAAGAGTGCCCCTCACTAAGCTAACTTGCGTCAGGGTGAGCGCTGCAGGCGAGCGAAGGTGCTTGAGATATTCAGCAGGTTTTGCATGAAAATTTTTAACCTATCAGCGGGGTCTTGCCCCTATAAGGGCTGACATCGATCTATTTAGTATAAGAATAGTGTCGTCAATGTGTTCGGAAATCGGCCGTCTGATAAAATCCAGTACCGAGCATGACGCATCAAAGAAAGTTGCCCCTCCATGGAATCAGATCACAACCAAAAAGAGCTCCGTCAGCAATTTCGTCAGGCGGCTCTTGAGTACCACGAATTCCCCTCCCCAGGAAAAATCAGCGTCACCCCCACCAAGCAGCTGACTAACCAGCGCGATCTGGCATTAGCCTATTCGCCCGGTGTGGCGGCAGCGTGTGAAGAGATCGCGGCCGATCCTGCCAATGCATTTCGTTACACCGCCCGTGGCAATCTGGTAGCCGTCATTACGAATGGCACGGCGGTGCTGGGTTTGGGCAATATCGGACCACTGGCGGCCAAGCCGGTGATGGAAGGTAAGGGCGTTCTGTTTAAAAAGTTTGCTGGTATTGATGTGTTCGACATTGAGATCAACGAATCCGATCCAGATAAATTAGTCGACATCATTGCCGCCCTTGAACCGACGTTTGGTGGTGTCAATCTAGAAGACATCAAAGCACCCGAATGTTTTTACATTGAACGTAAATTGCGTGACCGGATGAAAATTCCGGTGTTCCATGATGATCAACATGGAACCGCCATCATCGTTGGTGCCGCCATTTTGAATGGCCTGAAGGTCGTTGGTAAAGATCTGAAAAAATGTAAGTTAGTCGTGTCAGGTGCAGGTGCTGCCGCGTTAGCGTGTTTAGATCTCATCGTCGATCTTGGTTTTCCGATCGAGAATATCTTTGTAACGGATTTGGCCGGTGTAGTTTACAAAGGCCGTAAAGAATTAATGGATCCGGACAAAGAACGCTTTGCGCAAGATATCGCTGCTCGTACGTTGGCTGAGGTGATTCCGGGTGCGGATATTTTCTTGGGTCTTTCTGCGGGTGGTGTGCTCAAACCTGAGATGGTGCGCGCGATGGCTGAGCGTCCCTTAGTACTTGCATTGGCGAATCCAACGCCAGAAATTCTGCCAGAAGAAGTACGCGAAGTACGTGACGATGCAGTGATAGCGACGGGCCGTTCGGATTATCCGAATCAAGTAAATAACGTATTGTGCTTTCCGTATATTTTCCGTGGTGCGCTCGACTGCGGTGCGACCACCATCACACGTTCGATGGAAATCGCGACGGTTCATGCGATTGCAGAATTAGCGCAAGCAGAACAATCGGATGTCGTTGCAACTACTTATGGCGTGACTAATTTAGCGTTTGGTTCCGACTACATCATCCCTAAGCCGTTTGATCCGCGCTTGATGCTGAAAATTGCACCTGCTGTTGCCTTAGCCGCTCAAAAATCTGGTGTGGCACAGCGTCCTATCAAAGATATCGCCGCGTACACCGACAAGCTGCAGCAATTTGTGTATCACAGCGGTAGCTTAATGAAGCCGGTATTTGCTATGGCTAAAAAAGCGCCGGCTGCAAAAAAACGTATCGTGTTTGCTGAGGGTGAAGAAGAACGCGTATTGCGTGCCGTGCAGGTGGTGATTGATGAAGGTCTGGCGAAACCTATCTTGATTGGTCGCCCTGCGGTGCTAGCCCAACGAATCGAGCGTTATGGATTACGACTACGTCCAGAGATTGATTTTGATGTCATTAATCCCGAGCGTGATGAGCGCTATCGCTCTTATTGGGAAACGTATTTATCGATGACTCACCGAAAAGGGGTCAATGAGCAATACGCTAAATTAGAGATGCGTCGTCGTCATACACTGATCGGATCCATGGCGATCCATAAAGGTGATGCAGACGGCATGATATGTGGCACCTTCGGTACCGTTAATTTGCATCTGCATTACATCGATCAAGTACTCGGACGTCGTGCGGGTGTGAATACGTATGCAGCGATGAATGCCTTGGTGCTGCCGGATCGTCAGGTGGTGCTGGTTGATACACACGTCAATGAGACACCGACGGCTGAGCAGATCGCTGAAATTACGATCATGGCCGCTGAAGAGATGCGACGTTTTGGTTTGCATCCGCGTGCAGCGTTACTTTCGCATTCCAACTTTGGCAGTAGTAACAGCGAATCCGCTTGCCGTATGCGCGAAGCGCTGAGTCTGATTCGTGCGCGTGCGCCGGAATTGGAAGTCGATGGTGAAATGCACGGTGATGTCGCGCTTGACGCGCACACGCTGCGTCAAGCCATGCCCGACACACCTCTCAAAGGCGATGCCAATTTATTGGTATTTTCAAGTATGGATTCGGCGAATATCGCTTACAACTTATTGAAGGTGGCCGCGGGTAACGGTGTGGCGATTGGTCCGATATTGCTGGGCTGTGCGCGTGCGGTTCATGTATTAACGCCGTCAGCGACGGTGCGTCGCATCGTCAATATGACCGCATTAGCCGTGGTAGACGCGGTATCGCAGCGTTAAGGCTGACGTAGTTGATTCAGGCCGTCGCGCCCAATCCGGGTCGACGGCTTTTATTCTTTTTTTTACAGATAAATTCTCTGATTTACAATACGGCTCAGTTTCGTCCCTGAGGACCAGCATTTGACTGCCATCCCGCTCGCCGTTGATCTCGACGGAACCCTGATACTGACCGATACCCTGCATGAGTCCGCGGTGCGGGCTCTGCGTTCCCATCCGCTACAGACATTGCAAATCCCGCTTTGGCTAGCCCAAGGTAAGGCCTATCTTAAGCAGCGACTGGCCAACCTCACTGAATTTGATGCGTCTGCATTACCGTATAACCATGCGTTGATAGTTTGGTTGAAAGAGCAGCGTGCGCTGGGTCGACGTTTAATCTTGTGTACAGCGTCCGATCGTTCAATGGCTGATGCGATTGCAAGTCATCTCGGTATTTTTGATGAAGTGATGGCTAGCGATGGAGTTCGTAATTTAAGCGCTCGTCAGAAAGCCACTGCACTGAAAGAGCGCTTTGGTCATCAGGGATTTGATTATGCGGGTAATTCTGCTGATGACCTACCGGTATGGAGCGAGGCCCGTCATGCGATTGTGGTGAATGCGTCAGCGAGCGTGCAGCGACAAGCGCGCCAGCAGTGTGAGGTTGAAAAAGAATTTCCATCGCTTTCATCACATGCCGGTGCCTTGCCTTCCGTGCTGCGCATGCATCAGTGGCTAAAAAATTTATTGTTATTCATTGCCCCACTCGCTGCTCATCAAACCCCCGGTGCCGATTTATCCAGCATGCTGTTGCTGGCATTTTTTTCGTTCAGCTTATGCGCATCTGCGGTGTATATCGCTAATGATTTATTTGATCTGGACAGTGATCGTCATCATCCGCGCAAACGACTGCGACCTTTTGCGTCGGGTCGAGTCAGCGTCGCCAAGGGAGTGGTCTTATTTCCTTTACTACTACTGAATGCCTTTTTATTTGCCATGCCGGTTGGCTCAGCGTTTGTAGGTTGGTTGCTTTTTTATTTTTTACTGACCTGCGCCTATTCATGGAGCTTAAAGCGCGTTGTGTTGATTGATTGCTTGGTGTTGGCGATGCTGTATACCGTACGCATTATTGCCGGTGCTGCAGCGGCGGGAATTTCATTATCGTTTTGGTTGCTAGCGTTCTCTGTGTTTTTATTTTTATCACTGGCTTTTGTAAAACGCTACGCTGAATTAAAAACTCACGCGGATGTGGGCCGTGATCATGCACACGGGCGAGGTTACTGGACCTCGGATGCGCCGCTGGTGCAATCCTTAGGCATCACTTCAGGCTATGCCGCCGTAGTGGTTCTGGCCTTATATTTAAATAGCGATGCCGTGGTTAAGCTTTACCAGCAACCCGCTGTGATGTGGAGTGCCGTGCCCGTCATGCTGTTTTGGATTAGCTGGATGTGGATGAAAGCTCATCGCGGTGAAATGCATGATGATCCATTGTTATTTGCAGTACGCGATAAAGCAAGTTTGTTATCCGGTTGTGCTTTTGCCTTAGTGCTCTTCATCGCGACTCGAGGTGTCTCGTGGTAGCGGTCAATTCTTGGGGAAGGCTAGGTCAGTTCGAGCATCAAGTGCATCGATTGTCTGATCGTTTAAGTGTTGCCAACCAATTGCAGCGTGATCGCTACGGCCTTGCTTTTGGTATGGGCAGAAGTTATGGCGATGTCTGCTTAAATCCTGGTGGCGTGTTGTGGAATACCACGGGCTTAGATCGTTTCATCAGCTTTGATGAACACAGCGGAAAACTGCTCTGCGAAGCCGGTGTGTTGTTGCGCGATATACAGCGCCTATGTTTACCGCGTGGCTGGATGTTAGCTGTCGTACCCGGTACGCAGTACGTCACCGTGGGAGGTGCGATTGCGAATGATATTCACGGCAAAAATCATCACAAGGCAGGCAGTTTCGGTGATCATGTTTTGCAATTCACCCTAGCGCGTACGGATGGCAGCTTGATGCAATATCGTCCTGCGGATGCCATGTTTGCAGCCACGATGGGTGGGCTGGGATTAACCGGCGTCATTACCGAAGTTGAGCTGCAATTACAGCGTGTACCCGGGCCGTGGCTCGCGGTTGAGACACTCGCTTATCGAAATTTGACGGAGTTTTTTGAATTGGCCGATTCATCCGAAGCTGATTGGGAACACACCGTATCGTGGGTAGATTGTTTGAGTGGAGAAGGTCGTGGCATTTTTATGCGCGCTAACTCCGTCGATGCCGGTAAAGATCAGCCGCGTTCTGGGCGCTCTATTAAAGTGCCGTTTGTGCCGCCACTGTCTTTAGTTAATCGTTGGTCATTGCGCCCGTTTAATGCGCTTTATTTTCATCAAAAAAAATCCCAGCGCGCGTCGGTTCAGCATTACGAAACCTTTTTCCATCCACTCGATAACGTATTGGAATGGAATCGTATTTACGGACCGCGCGGTTTCTTCCAATATCAATGTGTACTACCGCGATCAGTCGGTAAAGAGGCGACTCAGGCCATACTTCGGCGTATTGCACGATCGGGTACGGGCTCATTTTTAGCGGTACTTAAAACCTTTGGTGAGCGTGAATCGAAGGGTCTGTTGAGTTTTGCCATGCCCGGGGTGACATTAGCACTCGATTTTCCAAATCAAGGTGCAGCGACTCTGCAATTGTTATCCGCCTTGGATGCGATTGTTCGTGAAGCTAAAGGTCGTTTATATCCTGCTAAAGATGCACGCATGCCGGTTGATTTATTTGAATCAGGCTATCCGCGCTTAAAAGAATTTTTGACCCATCGTGATTCAGGCATCAGTTCAGCGATGTCACGACGGCTTATGGGTAATTGAGAAGGAATCGCATCGTGTCCAGACCGCGCATTGTCATCATAGGCGCTACTTCAGCGATTGCAGAGCAGTGCGCACGATTGTGGGTACGCGCTGCTGTGGATATCATTTTAATAGGACGTGATTTAGTTCGCGTTTCACGTGTCGCTGCTGATTTAAGAGTGAGAAGTCCTCAATCATCGGTTACAGCCCATGAAGTTAATTTTTTTGATCCTGTTAGCATCACAGCTCTAGCGCAAAAATTAGCCGCAGAAAAAGCGATTGATATTGTGCTGATCGCACATGGCAATTTGCCCGATCAAAAAGAGTGCGAGCAAAACATAACGCAGGCTCGAGAGGCGTTAGAAATTAATGGTGTGTCCCCGGTTTTGTTTGCAGAAGCCTTTGCTCAACAGATGGAGCAGGTCGGGCGCGGAACAATCGCTGTCATCGGTTCGGTAGCAGGCGACAGAGGCCGCAAGACAAATTACGTGTATGGCGCAGCTAAAGGCATGGTTGAGCGTTACGTACAGGGTATGCAACATCGTTTTGCACATTCAAAAATCACTATCGTACTGATCAAGCCGGGCCCCACTGCAACCCCCATGACAGCGCATTTGCCACAGCGCGGCATGGCTTCAGCAGAAGCCGTTGCAAGCCGCATCATCACTGCGATTGATGCGGGTACTCCGGTGACGTATGTGCCGGCTAAATGGGCCATCATCATGATGGTGATTCGACATTTGCCGCGTTCGATTTTCAATAAGCTAAATATCTGAATGAACCAAGAAAAAATCATTTTGCCGGGTGGTGCCGGTCTGGTCGGTCAGAATTTGGTGGTGCGACTAAAAGAGCGCGGTTATACAAATTTGGTCGTGCTGGATAAGCATCGCGCTAATCTAGCCGTGCTGCAGCAACTGCATCCAGATATCGTCATTGAATACGCTGATCTCGCTGAGCCGGGTAACTGGCAGCGACATTTCAATCAAGCTCGCGCCGTAGTGATGTTGCAAGCTCAAATTGGCGGTAATGACTACGTTGACTTCGAGCGTAATAATTTGAATTCAACTCGATTAATTTTGGATGCGATAAAAGCCGGTCAGGTCGAGCAGCTGATTCATATCAGTTCATCCGTGGTTCAATCGATCGCCGATGATTTTTATACACAGACTAAAAAATTGCAGGAACAAATGGTGTTGGATAGCGGTATCGCTTGTCCCGTTTTACGCCCCACATTAATGTTTGGTTGGTTTGATCGCAAACATCTGGGCTGGCTATCGCGGTTCATGAAAAAAGTGCCGGTATTTCCTATTCCGGGTAATGGTCGCTACTTGCGTCAACCCTTGTATGTCGGTGATTTTTGCAACATCATCATTAGCTGCTTAGAAAATAAAATGAATAAAGGTGTATTCAATATTTCAGGGCATGAAAAAATTGATTACATAGACATCATTCGCACTATAAAAAGAACGACCGCAGCGGGTGCACTGATACTACGCATACCGTACAGCGTGTTTTATTTTTTGCTGTGGTTATGGAGTCAGTTTGATCGTAATCCACCGTTCACCACACAACAGTTGGCCGCATTGATAGCGCGAGATGAATTCGAAGTCATCGACTGGCCAACTATCTTTGGTGTGACATGTACGCCGTTTGCGACAGCTATCGACGAAACCTTTAATCATCCGGTGTATGGCCGGGTGGTGCTGGAATTTTAATCATGTCACAACGCATAGCCGTTCTGGGCGCTGGCCCCATGGGTTTGGCGGTGGCGTATCAATTAGCGCGTGATGGCCATCGTCCGGTGGTATTCGAAGCGGATGATCGCGTCGGTGGCATGACCGCATGCTTCGATTTTTCTGGCCTGCAAATTGAGCGCTACTATCATTTTCACTGCACCTCCGACAGCGCATTTTTACAAATCCTGGATGAGCTGGGTATTGGGCATCAGATGCACTGGGTCGAAACCAAAATGGGCTATTGGTACCAAAACCGCTTACAAGCCTGGGGTAATCCCTTTGCCTTGTTACGGTTTCGTGGTTTGAGTTTGATCGCAAAATTTCGTTATGGCTTGCACGCTTTTTTGTGTACCAAACGTACCAACTGGAAACCTTTAGATAACGTCGAGGCCACTGGCTGGATACGACGCTGGGTTGGTGATGAAGCGTGGGAAGTTCTCTGGCGCCGCTTGTTTGACTATAAGTTTTACGATTACAGCAGTAATCTATCAGCGGCGTGGATATGGAGTCGCATACGTCGAATCGGACGTTCACGTTATGACCTGTTTCGAGAAAAATTAGGTTTCTTAGACGGTGGCTCAACCACACTCTTAAATGCATTGAAAGCCGATATCGAGCAGCACGGCGGTACTATTCGATTGAGTTCGCCGGTACAAAAAATACATATTGAGCATGGCAGAGTGACTGCTGTTCAGACGAGCGAAAGCCTTGAATCATTTGACAAAATTATCAGCACCGTACCTCTGCCGTATGTGCCGCGACTGATGCCAGATTTGCCGAACGATATACTTCAAAAATTTCAAGCGCTAAAAAATATCGCCGTGGTTTGTGTTATCGCGAAGCTTAAAAAACCACTCTCAACTAATTTTTGGTTAAACGTGAATGATCCTGAAATGGATATTCCCGGTTTGGTTGAATATTCTAATTTGCGACCACTAGATCATTCCATCGTGTATGTGCCTTTTTATATGCCAGGCGAGCATCCTAAATTTTCTGATGCGGATGAAATATTTCTAGAGAAGGTTAAAGCCTACTTAAAGAAAATAAACCCTGAATTGCGTGATGATGATTTTATCGACATACGCGCCAGTCGTTATCGTCATGCACAACCTATTTGCGATCCCGGTTATCTGAGTACATTGCCGCCAACGGCATTGCCTATTCAAGGACTTTGGGTGGCGGATACGTCGTATTACTACCCGGAAGATCGCGGCATATCCGAGAGCATAGGATTTGGTCGTCAGCTAGCGCGCGAGGCGGTGCAGTGATTAGTCATTTTATGTCGCGTCAATTTGTCATTTTTTTATTGACGGGTGGCTTGGCCGCAGCGGTGAATTTTGGCTCGCGCATTGTGTACAACCAATGGGTTGGTTTTTCAGTTGCGGTAGTGTTGGCTTATTTAACGGGTATGGTTACAGCCTTTGCGCTGGCACGCTACTTTGTTTTTACTGAGAGTAGTCAGTCTATGCAGCGCAGCGCGCTGTGGTTTGTGGTGGTGAATATCGTTGCCGTCATACAGACGTGGGTGATTAGTATGCTACTAGCCTACTACCTGTTACC
>CANGJE010000014.1 GCA_947454305.1 Oxalobacteraceae bacterium | reverse complement strand
TCTACTTTCTTAAAATCTTCCTCGCTTGATTTTTCAGCTTCGACTAAAAATTTTCTGTCGAAAACAACGCCTTCTTCATCTTTTTTTTCAATTGCAGTGGGTACTTCTGCTTGTGTTTTTTTAATTACCGGACGACGATCTAGCGGCTTTTCATTTTTTAGAAAAATAATTTGATAGTAAGCTTTAAAGCTATCTTCAGTCTGGCCAAACGCAGGCAACATTCTTTTGAAAAGCTCTCTCTCAGCATTTTCAACCAAGCCGTCCGAGAGCATGGTGTCACATACGTTCACTAAAACACAAAGCTTCTGTCGTGGACTCAGCAGCGTAGGTACGACTTTCAAAAACTGATGAGCCTTGTTTTGGCCAACATACTTCAGAGATGCTTTTAGAAGACTTTTAGATTCACCAATAATGACTTGCAATTGACCAATTTCTTCTTTGGCCATCACACCATCAGACGACATCATGTAGAGCAAGCCAGCGGCTAAACTTAGCTGTGGCGTTAACGTATCAGGGCTAAAGGTGTCATCAAATGAACCAAGAACTGATCGTTTGTTTTTGATTGATATGGCGCCAAAATATGGCTTGAAAGATTTTTCGGAGTATCCCAAGGCGGCGAGGAAATTTTGGAATAGATCCCACTCCAGGCTCGACAGTTCGCCATCTGACATGATGGAGTCGCAAACATTCAGCAGGATGCAAAGCTTATCGTTTCCAAAAACAACCGATGGTAGCTCTTTTAAAAATTCTTCTTGAGGTGTCGACTCGACATACCGGAGCGCGCGGTGCAGAGCTTCATCGTTATCGCCAATTACGGATTGCAATTGACTGCTTTCGCTGTCTGATACCTCACCATCAGCGATCATCATGTAAATGATGGATGCGATGAGAGCAATTAATGGCGTGAGTTGAACGCGTGCGTCATCACTCTGTCCGGAAACGTAATTGTCCAGATTGAGAGCTTTGAATAAATGCTTGAATAAATCGCCCGAGCCCATAGTATCTACCGACAGCTGTGAGTGGTGGATGCGACCTGTTTTCCAGTAATGGCAGATCGCTTATTTCACAGCTGAAAGGTACTCTGAGGGTGGGGTTTTGAGCGTTACAGATTAGTCAGAATATTTACAGATAACTGGATTGTCATTCTTGGGGGCAAATATACAAATAACCTTCTAGAAATCTATTTTTTTTACGGTTTCAAAACGATAATTTTTTCTGAAAAATTTATCATTTAATACACGATCTTATTAGCCTGATTTTGATGCATGGAAGGTTACGGACTTTAGGGATGTAAATTAGTTAATTTTTGAGGGCTGCAGGAATGCTGGTTGTCGTGACTAGAATCGCATGCCGTAGCGGATGATTAGTCGACTGTTTTCTATATATCCATTTTTTGTTTCAAAATCTCGGCCATATTGAACAGTGATTTTTCCAAAATCAAACATGCCAGCCCCGGTGATTTGCCAGCGCTTTAGCGATGTAGCGTCGTTACTATCGACTCCATTGATATTTGTTTCGCCACCTTGGCTGTAGAAATGGACTGCTGCCAGAGAGTAACGATCATTTATCACATAGCGCAGACCGGTTTGAAAGTTGTATAAATTTTTTTGTTTTAAGGTCGCATGAATAATGCTGTAGTCATCATTTTTTCCAAACCATATACCGTCAACCGCCGACATCCATTCCAGCTTAGGCATGAGTGAGCGTTGATATCCAATTTGAAGGGCAGATGAGGTTCGATTCGCACCCATATTGAGAAAAGTGCGTTTGGGTTCATAACTCCCAGTAGGTAAAGTTAGATAACCACCTAACCCCAAATACTCGCCAGTTTCACGATTAGAATAGGGCCATATTGCGAGTAGAAATGAGGTGTCTCCGATACCTGAGTCGCCGACTCTATTGCTTAAGGTTCCGGAGGGCTCAATAGTTCCAACGGGGAGCTGAGTATAAAAAAATGCTGGAAGACTGTAGATATCGAATGCGTATCCGGCGCGCACCTGAAGTTGTTCAGTTTCGATTTTTGGACCAGTCAGGAAGCGGCTATTATTTTTGAAGTAATCACCACGTTCACTTAATTGATAGGACAGCAAAAATTGTTTTGTTCCCGCTACAGGAGCAATGATTTCTCCAGGGATTAGGTCAATAGCAGCGGCATGCTGTAGACACAGTAGTCCTGTTATACCGATTAATTGAGCTGCCTTGCTGATATGTGAAGAGTTCATCGATTTTGTTTGTTTTAAAGACTGGTTTTGATCAATAAGTCTGTACATAAATTGCGAGCTAAAAAGCTCAAATTTATGGAGGTCATCTAAAAGCAATGAACATTTGTAGTTGATCTTTATGGCATTGCAATTTTGATATTCATATTTGCGATACCATGCCCCTTTAATATCAGAAAACTCGACAGGTATCCAATACAAAATTACGGATCTGTAATTATATATCTGCACCTGTTGCTTATCATCAGCACCAGTTGAGATGCGTTACTAGCAATCGCTATTCGATTCACAGCTAGAATTAGTTATTCAGCAATAATTCGGCCGTTGAATTTCTTTTTAAAACTCCAGATAGCGCTTACATGAAAATTCTTCTGATCGAAGACGAAATAAAGATTGCGGAATTTACTATGCTTGCGCTGACGGGGGCAGACTTTTCTGTCACTCACGTGAGTAATGGGGCCGATGGTCTCGCAGCCATGCTAGACGGCGATTACGATCTGGTTGTTTTGGACGTAATGCTTCCCTCAATGGATGGATTTGAGGTACTTAAAAAAGCTCGCGAATTAGGCAATAAAATACCGGTAGTATTTCTGACTGCCAAAGGTGAGCTGCCGTATCGCCTTAAAGGCTTTGAAATCGGTGGTGATGATTATATTTCTAAGCCATTTTTTGCAGAAGAGTTGGTGGCGCGTGTTCGTGCGATCAAAGCCAGAATAAATAATGACGATGTAGATGAAATTACAGTAAATCAGGTTTGTCTCAACAAAGTAAGTAATCGAGTTTCTTGGAGAGGTACTTCGACGCCGCTCAGTCAAAGAGAATTTAGTTTGATTGAATTTTTAATGCGTTCGCCAGGGCATATTTTTTCGCGGAAGCAAATTTTGCAGCATGTGTGGGCGATCAGTTTTAATCCAGAAACGAATGTCGTGGATGTTTATATCCAACGTATAAGAAAAAAACTTAATCGAAATTCTCCTTCAGGAATTGAATTTCCAATCGAAACCATCCGAGGTGTAGGTTACCGCTTTCGCCTGGAATCCAAAGTAGAGCAATGAGAAAATCACTTCGCTGGAAAATTTTCGGGTACATCCTCTTCGCTGTTTTCTTAATTTTCTTAATTAATCGAACTATTGCCCAACGAATTTCTCCTTCGACTGTCTACAATCGAGCCAAAATCGATTTAGTAAATACGATGGAAAATTGTAGCGGGCCGAATCTGGAGCGATTTCAGAATTTGGGATGCGCTTTAGAAAAAAGTGATGATGTGATTCTCGCTGGATTGGCGAAATACTATGTTTTCTGCCCAGGGAGAAATGACTCCAAGTCTGAAAAGCCTGCAATTTGCGTTGAAATTCCTGAGCTTGATTTTGCTGATTCAAGCGATGTGGCTTCATCTTCAGTTGAAGTTGGAGAGCAGACAATAAAAAATGAAACTTGGGTAATCGCAAAGTTTAAAGATGATTCTTCATCGCCGAGAATATTAATTCTACGCAAAGACATTGATGCCTACGTTGATTCACTGTGGGATTTTAGGACAAAAATCGCCACCTATACAGGGCCATTTCTTTTGTTGTCTTTGTCAGTGTTAACCTGGTTTTGCAGTAATCTGATCATGGGGCCAATTCGTCAGATAGAGGAATCCCTGAAAAAACTCTCTTCGAAAAATCTTGATCAGCCTATCGAAATCATTCCCGTCTACAAAGAATTTGATAGCTTCATTTCAGTGTTTGAGTTGCTTAGAATTCGGCTTAATGAAAGCTTTGTTCAGGCTCGACGGTTTGCGGGTGACGCATCGCATGAATTAAAGACACCATTGACTATTCTTCGTGGGAACGCTGAGCGAGTTATCGCTCAATTGCCAACCGGCTCGGATGAGCAAATACGAATGCGTTCGATAGCAGATGAAGTCGAGCGATTGATTGAGATTACGGAAAAATTACTGCTCTTATCAAGTGCTGATGCGAACATTATTCAATATGATATGCAAGAGGTATCGATCAGTGATGCAATCGGTCAGTTGGTTCTTGACGCGCAAATATTCCAATCAAAACTCAATATTACAAGTGAATTGCAGCCAAAAATTTGCTGGAATTGCGACCAAAATTTGATCAATCAACTTTTTTATAATTTGTATACCAATGCGGTTAAATACAATATTGAGGGTGGTTGGATAAAAATGCAGCTTGTGAAGAATGACCGGGGCTTTGAATTTTCAATGTCCAACCCTACAGCCAATCCACCCGACGATCTTGCAAAGAAAGCGTTTGATCGGTTTTATAGAGGCGATTCATCGCGCACCAGAGATATTGACGGCTTAGGTCTTGGCTTGAGTCTGGCGCAAGAGATTGCTCGGGTCCATGGCGCTGAGCTGAGCATGGAAGTCAATGCGGTAAACGTTGTCACTTTGCGTCTGAGTTATCCCACGAGCATTCTTTAGTTACAAATTTTGATAGCTATTTTTTGCATACTAAATGAGTTGTTCAAGTTAAATTATCTTCACTCAACAAAAAAGGGCGCTTTCGCGCCCTTTTTATCTACCTGAATTTTCTTACTATCTACGCAGTCGTTAATGTCGCACCCACTTCACCTCGAATGAGTTGATTTCTGACGATATCCGTGGGTTCAAAGAGTTTGATCAATGATTCTAGTAGCGTGGCAGCTTTGCCGCTGTTATCCATAGAAAAGTTACAGACATACACATCGAAGGTAATCGCGCCCAATTCCGGCCAGGTATGCAATGCTAAATGCGATTCGGCGAGCAGTACCGTGCCTGTGACGCCGCCACATTCGCCTTCGTGTAACCCCGGGAAGGCATGAAAAACTTCGCTGACGGCGGTCAGGCCACTTTTATCGACTAGCTCCAAACATTTGCGACGTAATGATTTTGCATCCGTCATTAATTTCAGATTGGAGTTACAACCCGCAATATCTGCGGTGAGGTGAAGTCCTTGCATAGGTAATTCCTTTCCCCTAAAAACAAGAAAGAAACCCTTCACGGCACTGCGGTGCCAAGTGGAAGGGCGGTTAAAAAAAGCCTTGAGGGCTTACTTGTGCTTCCTTGGCCGACCGGTTTTCACCGTCTGAAGCTTTTTCTTCGCTGATTTGACTTTGGAACTACTCATATCAGCGAGCAGAGCGATACCAATTCGGATGAGCTCGCTTTTCTTAATCTCGAAACCTTCCTTCAAACACGCCTTTTTGACTTTAGCTAGTACGGCGTATTCAGACTCGGGAATGGTGAAGCTGTCGCGTACGAGTTGGGGTTTGTTGAGTTTGTCTGCTTTGGAAGCAGTGACTTTTTTCGCAGCTTTAGCAGGCGTTTTTTTTGCCGATGGCTCTGCTTTGGTCCCAGCGGCGCGTTTTGCGGCGGGTTTGGTTTTAGAGTTCATTGTCGTTGCCTCCTGGTAGTTGGTATCAGTGTATGACATCGCACCACCTAAAAAACGGTATAAATCATTTATACGGTATGACGGTATACATTAAAAATCAAAGAGAGTCGATAAATTGTTGTCTCACGGCAACACGGTGTGCCGTCTACGCTCAATGAAAAGGGTGCAAGTGAACTGATGGCTCAGTAAGGTAGGGCGATATGGGGGGCGAATCTAGGGTATTTAAAAAATGACAATCCAGGGATCTACATCAGATGCTTTCGTACCAGCCCTTGGACTGATTAACAATCCGCACAACGATGAGCATGACAGGCACTTCGATTAAGACACCCACGACGGTGGCTAGTGCCGCACCGGATTGAAATCCAAACAAACTGATGGCCGCAGCGACGGCTAGTTCAAAAAAATTGGAGGCACCTATTAAAGCGGAAGGGCAGGCGACTGCATGTGTTTCTCCCAGTTTTTTATTTAACCAGTAAGCCAATGACGCATTGAAAAAAACCTGAATCAGTATGGGTACGGCAAGTAACCCAATGATTAAAGGTTGATCAATGATGGCTTTACCTTGAAATCCAAACAGCAAAACTAATGTCAGCAGCAATGCGGTGATAGACCACGATCCAATTTTTTCCATCGTTGCTTTGAATATCTGGCTCCCTTGCTTTATCAGCCAGTAACGCCATGCCTGTGCCAGTAAAACAGGCATCACAATATACAAGACGACCGATGTCGTAAGAGTTTCCCAGGGGACGACGATGGACGATATGCCGAGTAACAGAGCCACGATAGGTGCAAAGGCAAACACCATGATGAGATCGTTCAGTGCCACCTGCGAAAGAGTGAATAAGCCATCACCATTTGTTAGTCTGCTCCACACGAATACCATGGCTGTGCAGGGTGCGGCAGCGAGCAAAATTAAGCCGGCGATGTAGCTATCAATTTGATCGGAAGGCAAAAGGGACGCGAATAGGTGGCGTACGAATATCCACCCGAGCAGCGCCATAGAAAAAGGTTTGACTAACCAATTCACAAACAAGGTGATGCCTATGCCGCGCAAGTGGCGTTTGACTAAAGGCAGGGTTGCAAAGTCGATTTTCATGAGCATAGGAATGATCATGATCCAGACCAATAAGCCAACGACTAAATTAACTTTAGCTAGTTCGAGGGATGCGATGAAATGAAAACTACTTGGAAAAAATTGCCCCAAGCTGATTCCGGCCACTATGCATAAAAATACCCACATGCTTAAGTAACGCTCAAAGAAGCTGATGGGGCTGGCTACTTCGACGCGGGCGTCGGCATGGTCATCGGTAGCTATTTCGTGCAGTGTTGAATCAACCTTTTGGTCATTCATTCGATGGTATCTTCGTTGAATTACAGCTTGGCTTTCGCAGGCATCCGAATCGTGGTGACAGGTAAGCAGGGATTGCCACCACAACAGTTGTCAGTAAGGTAGGCTAGCAGGGAATTCATACTATTGATTTGTGCTGAATAAATGACATAACGTCCTTCTTGTCTTGATGCGGCTAAGCCAGCGTGCGTCAACTCTTTCATGTGAAACGTTAGCGAAGAAGGCGAGATGCCTAATGTTTCTGCTAACTGCCCAGCGGGTAGGCCTTCCGGTCCAGCCTGAACCAAGCTACGGAAAATAGCCAAGCGTGATTCCTGCGCTAAGGCAGCGAGTGATTTCACGGCGACAGTTGAAGTCATTTTTTTCATGCGGCTGTCATTTTTTGACGTTAGGGTAAATATAAATTTTTTACGACAATCTTTGAATACATTATTTCATCATTTCAATAATTATTCAAACGTGGTGATAAAATTAGCGCACCGCTGCGCTCTGTGATTTTGCACGTCTTTCAATGTAAAGGAGTCAACAATGAAAGTAGGAATTAATGGCATGGGCCGTATTGGTCGACTCGCTTTACGTGCTGCTATGGGCGCGGCGGATCGTCAACCAGAGGATCCTCGTGCAGGCAATCGTTTGGAGATTGTTCACATTAATGAAATTAAGGGCGGTGCAGAAGCCACGGCTCATTTGTTGGAATTTGATTCAGTACAGGGACGTTGGCGCGCTGGTATTGAAGCCGTGGATGATCAAACTATTCGAATCGGTTCACGCGCTGTGTCTTTTTCTAGTCACGCCAAATCGGCTGATATACCTTGGGGTGAATTAGGTGTGGATGTGGTGTTGGAGTGCACGGGTAAATTTTTAACGCTAGAGACTTTGCAAGGGCATCTTGATCGTGGCGCAAAACGAGTGATTGTTGCGGCACCTGTCAAAGTTGATTCGGTGCTGAATGTGGTAGTAGGCGTGAATCACAATCACTACGATCCTAAAAAGCATACGATAGTCACTGCAGCATCGTGTACCACCAACTGTCTTGCGCCGGTTGTTAAAGTGGTGCATGAGGCGATTGGTATACGTCACGGGCAAATCACAACGATTCATGATCCTACCAATACCAATGTGATTACCGATGCACCGCATAAAGATTTACGTCGCGCACGCAGTGCTATGTTGAGCCTGCAACCTACCACTACCGGCAGTGCCACCGCAATTGCGCTGATATATCCCGAATTAAAAGGCAAGTTGAATGGTCATGCAGTACGCGCACCGGTGTTGAATGCCTCATTAACGGATTGCGTATTTGAATTGCAGCGTGAAACTACTGTTGATGAGGTGAATACGTTGTTTGCTGAGGCGGCAAAGGGATCGCTGGCTGGCATATTAGGTTATGAAATCAAACCACTGGTCAGTGCCGATTATGCGCGTGACACACGCAGCGCCATTGTTGATGCCTTATCGACGATGGTGACGGACAAGACGCTCCTTAAAATTTATGCCTGGTATGACAATGAAATGGGTTATGCCTGTCGCATGGTTGATTTGGCATGTCATATGCAAAGTGTAGGGATTTAATTTTCATGAATTCGTCGTCCAGTGGCATTCGAAATTATCTGATCGTTACATCATCGTATTGGAGTTTTACCCTGAGTGATGGTGCCTTGCGTATGCTGGTACTGATGCATTTTTTTCGATTAGGGTATTCACCGTTTACCTTGTCGTTTCTTTTTTTGTTGTATGAGGCCGCCGGTGTTCTCGCGAATTTGATCGGTGGCTGGCTGGCGACACGCTTTGGTATTGCACGCATGCTGATGGTTGGTTTGATGACGCAGATCACGGGATTCTTGCTGCTCTCAGCCGTATCCCCCGAATGGACCGCGGCGATGTCAGTGGCCTGGGTAGTGTTAGCTCAAGGTGTGTGTGGGGTCGCAAAAGACCTGACTAAAACAGCCAGCAAATCAGCGATTAAACTCACCGCAGGTGACGGAGCAGGCCAACTGTTTAAATGGGTGGCGTGGTTTACCGGTAGTAAAAATGCCATGAAGGGCGTGGGATTTTTTATCGGTGGCTTACTGCTTGATCAGTGCGGTTTCAGAGGCTCACTGTGGTTGATGGCGGCCGTACTGTTCGTTGTTTTAGTGGCGGTTGTTTGGTCGCTACCAGCGATGATGGGCAAAGCCAAAGCGTCAAAATCATTTAAAGAGTTGTTTGGTAAAAGCCGCGCGATTAATCTCCTCGCAGGGGCTCGCGTATTTTTATTCGGTGCGCGGGATGTGTGGTTTGTTGTGGGGATTCCTGTTTTTTTGTATAGCCAGGGTTGGAATTTCACCATGGTTGGTACGTTCATGGCCTTATGGACAATTGCTTATGGTTTGGTGCAGGCATTAGCACCAAAATTTATACGGCGTAGCGAGGATGGTTTGACCACGGAAGTGCCTGCAGCGCGCTTGTGGTCATTTTTGTTGATGGTAGTGCCCGCTGTATTAGCATGGGTGGTCATTCAACAGATCCAACCTCTGCAGTGGATTGTCGTTGTTGGTCTTGCTGTGTTTGGATTTGCGTTTGCTGTGAATTCTTCGGTACATTCATACCTCATACTTGCGTACGCTGGTTCCGAGAAAGCTGCAGAGGATGTGGGCTTCTACTATGCGGCCAATGCCTTGGGTCGATTCTTTGGCACTTTGTTGTCGGGAGCGTTGTACCAATGGGGTGGCCTGCCGATTTCATTGACAGGATCGGCGGTGATGCTAGCGAGCTGTTGGGCGATTACACTTGCGTTACCACTATCAAGAGAGGCAGATCAGACCATGGCAGTTCCTGCTGCGACGAGTAATGAGACTGTATAACTGCAGAAAAACATGATGAGATTACTGTTTGCTTTGTGCGCCATATTGATCAGTCCGCTGGCAACAGCTGAATGGATCGAGTTTTCAAAGGGGACGAATAGTAAATACTATTACGACCCGGAGACTCTAACGAACAAACGCTATACCCGTGTCATGATTCTGATCAATTACAAGAATAAAAATAAAAAAGATCGATGGGTATCTGAAAAAACGCTCTACGAAGCTAATTGCAAGTTTAAGCAATTGCGAATGATAAAAATGAGTATCTACGATGGTGAAATGGGCGAGGGGACGATGGTCGGTAGCCGAGTCCGGCCAGAAAATTGGGGTTACGTTCCGCGCGATACGCAGTATCTGGATTTACTGAATTTGCTGTGTGGTGGGAAAAACTAAGGCCTGATAGCTATTTTTTTCAAGCAGTCGTTGCCAACAATTCTCTGGCGAGTTCTACCGCACTGGCTGCATCAGCAGCAAAGGCATCAGCACCAAAGCGATTGCTAAGATCAGTGCGCTCATGGATCGCAGGTCCGCCTATCATCACAAACACAGAAGGATTGTAGGAAGCTGCGCGAATGCGGCTGATTAAATCAGTCAGATCATTCAGCTCTTCCTTAGTGCCTATCGAGAGGCCTACTAAGTCAAACGATTCATTGGCTATAGTACTGAACAAATTAGATTCAATCGGACTCGGTTCTAGCCAGACCTGCCATCCTTCTTTTCGGAAAAATTCAGACACCATCAACAAACCTAAGGTATGTTGTGATTTCGGTACGGGAGAAAATAAGGCTTTGGGACCTGATGCACTTAAGGTGCGTTTGTCATTAAATGAGTTGCCAAGTTTGCGTGTGATGGTTTGTATCTGCACCAAGCCTATGGTGACTTTGATGAAATCACAGACATCGTCTTCCCATAGGGTCCCTAAATGTCGTGCGGCAGGTGCGAATAAATTCAGATAAATGCTCTCAGCGGATTTGCCGTTGTTAATAAGATCGTGAACGAATGCTTCGGATTTTTGTAAATCTGAGTTGATGCAAAGCAGAGCAAATTCAACAACCTGCTCTGGACTTGGGTTGTATTCACTCATTTTGTCTCCGGTTGCATAACGAGACTCTTTGTCTTTGGATGCGACCAAGCTGGGAATGATTTCCGACTCAAGGATTTCCAATAGGGTGTCTTTGCCATAGGGCGGATCATTGATTGCCGATGAGGGCGTTTGTTGTGAAGTTTGTAATTTCGAATTCCCTTTGGTTGGCCAAGAGCTTAATTGCTCAACAAGAAATTTAGATTTCTTAAAAATTCCCAGATCCCAATTCACGTCCTGTCTCCCCCGGTTCGTTTCGACCGGTTTTGTTCTATTTAGCGAAATCTCCACTGGATTTCCTGTCCCACTTCCTCTGGTGCTGCGGGTAAGGGCGCTTAGCCCAAGGTTCGACTGTCAACATCCCCAAAAATCAGTGTCGTGATCGACTGCTTTTTATTAAAAATTAAGCAATAAATTGGGGGGCGAACTGAAATAATCTTAGTGTACGATTTATCTGACGTCAAGATTTCTTGACACTTGCAAAAATACCCATTAGCTTAGGGCCTGATCGCGAATTCCCTGTGGACTACGCGCGCGTGTTGTTACTAGTTTGCTTGAGTTTGTATTCAAAAAAATAACTGTGTAAGCGGCCATTCAAGCAATCTGTCTTCACCAAAAATAGAGGCCTGACTAATGTTCAAGCAAAGTTCTGCTGGAAAAATGCGTGCCGAGCTACCGAGCGCTCGCGTTGTCATCGTGACCATGGATAGTCACCTGGCGAGCGCGACGATTCGTGCTCAAAGCGCTTTGTCTCGTACCTTCCCGGGTTTGCGACTGACAGTCCATGCAGCATCTGAATGGGGCAATAGTCCAACAGCACTTGAGCGCTGTATTGAAGACATAGAGCAAGGCGATATCGTGATTGCTTCTATGTTGTTCCTTGAAGAGCATTTTCTGCCGGTATTGCCGGCACTTACCGCGAGACGCGATCATTGCGATGCCATGGTTTGCACCATGTCCGCAGGTGAAGTGATGCGCTTGACTCGCATGGGTAAGTTCACCATGGATGGCAAAGTCAGCGGCCCAATGGCATTGCTAAAGCGGCTGCGCGGAAATGCCAAACCCGGTGAGGCTAAAAAGCCCGGTATGGCAGGTGCAAAGCAAATGAAAATTGTGCGTCAATTGCCCAAGCTTTTGCGTTTTATTCCGGGTACGGCGCAGGATCTGCGGATTTATTTTTTGGTGCTTCAGTATTGGCTTGCAGGCTCGGATGAAAACATCACCAGCATGATAGGCATGCTTTTGGATAACTACGCGGATGGCCCGCGTCGTAGTTTGCGCGGCATCTACAAAGTTCAACCACCCGTGGAATATCCGGAAGTGGGTGTTTACCACCAGAACATGAAGGGCAATGCTCAAAGCAAGGGCATGTCTGAGTTAATCAACGATCTTCCAGCGGTTGCTAAAACCGGCAAGCGCGGCACGGTCGGTCTGTTATTGATGCGATCCTATTTAGTGGCAGGGAACGCAGCTCATTACAACGGTGTGATCACGGCACTTGAAGCTCGCGGTATGCGCGTGGTGCCGGCTTTTGCTACGGGTCTTGATGCACGTCCCGCGGTTGAAGAATTTTTTATGAAAGACGGTCATGCGACGGTGGATGCCATCATCTCGTTAACAGGTTTTTCTATGGTGGGGGGCCCTGCTTATAACGACTCAAAAGCAGCTGAAGAAATTCTTGCCAAGTTAGATGTAAATTATTTGTCGGTGATGCCGGTCGAATTCCAAACGTTAGAGCGCTGGGGTGCCAATGATCGCGGTTTGATGCCGGTCGAAGCTACGATGATGGTAGCTATTCCCGAGTTAGATGGATCAACCGGTCCTATCGTGTTTGGTGGTCGCAGCACGGGTGCGGGTGATCAATGCACGGGTTGTAGTCGTGGGTGTATTTTCCCAGCTTCCGATAACGAGCATGATATGCAAGTCTGCATAGAGCGCGCGGATATGTTGGCCTCGCGCGTTGGTAAATTAATTGATTTGCGTCGTGCTGAACGTGCGCAGAAAAAAATCGCCGCTGTTGTTTTCAATTTTCCGCCGAATGCAGGTGCGACTGGCACAGCGGCTTTCCTGTCGGTGTTTGAATCCCTCTTTAATATGCTCGCAGCTATGAAAGAGGCGGGTTACACGATTGAGATGCCAGCCGATGTGGATGATTTGCGTGAGCGCGTTATCAAAGGTAATGCTGAGCAGTATGGTGCGCAAGCCAATGTACACACTACTATTTCAACGGATGATCATGTACGTCGTGAACGCTGGTTGAAAGAGATTGAAGCGCATTGGGGTCCAGCACCGGGCCAGCAGCAAAGTGATGGTCGTTCAATTTTTGTCCTGGGTGCGCAATTCGGTAATGTCTTGGTAGGTATTCAACCCGCCTTCGGTTACGAAGGTGATCCTATGCGTTTGCTGTACGAAAAAGGTTTTTCACCCACCCATGCATTTTCTGCGTTCTATCGCTACTTGCGCGAAGATTTTGGTGCGGCTGCGGTGCTCCATTTTGGTACTCACGGTGCACTTGAATTTATGCCGGGTAAACAGGCGGGTATGTCGGGAGATTGTTGGCCAGACCGTTTGATTGGTGATCTGCCTAACTTCTATTTGTATGCATCGAATAATCCCTCTGAAGGCATGATTGCTAAACGGCGCGCAGCAGCGACTCTGATTAGCTATCTCACACCACCGATTGCGCAAGCAGGTTTGTATAGCGGATTAGTCGATTTGAAAGCGTCGCTGGAGCGCCTACGTGGACTCGATCCTGAATCCGAATCTGAGCGCGCAGAGTTAACTGTCTTAGTGCAGACGCAAGCAGCCGAACTTGAGTTAGCTTCTATGGAGCCAGCTTGGGGTGATGATGCAGAAGAAAAAACGCAGAAGCTTTATAACGATGTGCTGGAATTTGAATACACACTCATTCCTGAAGGTTTGCATGTGATTGGTCGTCCAATGTCGGTGTCAGAGCGTACCGAGATGTTGGTATCGGTGGCGGATGCATCGCATGGTGTGCAGCCAAGTCCAGAACTTCGTAGCATGATTCACTCGATGTTAACGGATAGCCAGACGACGGCGATACCGCCTGTTCATGCCGAACTGATGACCTCACTCGCTGCTATCGATAAGCTGATGTGTGAAGACAATGAGATCAATGGAATTCTGCACGCCTTAGATGGTCGCTATGTGCGTCCAGCACCAGGTGGCGATTTGATCCGCACGCCAGAAATTTTACCGACGGGTCGTAATCTTCATGGCTTTGATCCTTTCCGTTTGCCAAGTGCTTTTGCCGTTAAAGATGGCAAGCGCATGGCGGAAACTCTGCTCAAGCGTCATATGAACGATGGTAATCAGTTGCCTGAAACAGTGGCGATGGTGTTGTGGGGTACGGACAATTTAAAAAATGAAGGTGCACCAATCGCTCAAGCCTTAGCGTTGATGGGTGCAAAGCCGCGTTTTGATAGTTATGGTCGTATGGCGGGTGCAGAATTATTGCCACTCGAAGAGGTAGGTCGTCCACGCATCGATGTGGTGATTACTTTGTCCGGAATTTTCCGTGATTTGCTGCCCCTGCAAATTAAGCTATTAGCTGAAGCAGCTTATTTGGCCGCCTCTGCGGATGAACCGCTAGAGATGAATTTCATCCGTAAACATGCACTCGCTCACCAAGCCGAACATGGATGTGATCTTGAAACTGCATCACTACGGGTGTTTGGTAATGCCGAAGGTGCGTATGGTTCGAATGTGAGTCAGTTAGTGGATAACAGTCGTTGGGATGACGAAGACGAACTCGCCGAAACTTATACTAAGCGTAAAGGTTTTGCCTACGGTGTGAATGGTCGTCCAGTACAACAAACCGCTTTGCTAAAGAGTGTTTTGTCAGGTGTCGATTTGGCGTATCAAAATCTAGATTCCGTTGAGTTGGGTGTCACTACCATCGATACTTACTTCGATACGCTCGGTGGCATTAGTCGCGCTGTCAAACGTGCCAAAGGACCCGATGCTCCGGTAGCACCGGTTTACATCAGTGATCAAACTAAAGGTAGCGGCACCGTTCGCACCTTGACTGAGCAAGTCGCGCTCGAAACGCGCACGCGGATGCTGAATCCAAAGTGGTATGAAGGCTTACTTAAAAATGGATACGAAGGCGTGCGCCAGATCGAGCTGCATGTCACTAACACCATGGGTTGGTCGGCCACCACGGGGCAGGTACAGCCTTGGGTCTATCAAAAACTGACCGAGACTTTCATGCTGGATCCAGAGATGCGTGAACGCATGGCTAAACTGAATCCAACGGCTGCTGCGCGCGTAGCGAGTCGTTTGCTGGAAGCCTCAAATCGCGAATTCTGGAAACCCGATGAAGCAACGCTTGCACAACTCAAGCGAGCAGAAGAGGATTTAGAAGATCGCTTGGAAGGCGTCTACGAAGAGTAAGTAATTTTGTGACGATCTCTTACTTTTCTAGCAGCTTTTTAATTCACTCAGCTGACACAATCTGCAAACACTCTATGGGCTAACTGCCCAGCCGAATCGCCTTTTCACAAGGCCGCCAATACCATCCAGTCACGGAAAAACTGCGTCTCTTTGGATTGAATTTCCAGCCGCTGAAAGTTCTTTTTACTTACCCACGTACTTCTGTTACTTTGAGCCCTGCGGTAATGCTTGATCGCCAAAAATCTTAAAACAAATGCTAATTAGTTAATAGCATTGAGCGACGGGCAGTTAAGAAAGTGCTGATTTATCGGAAATTTTATGGCCTGCCAGCATAGCTGTGCGACGCATGAGCCATGAATATCAAGGACTAGCCACTTTTTTCTAGGCACAAAGGTCTCCGGTTTTATGTAATCAGCGCTTTCTCAGAGGCACGAGGGGGAGACGACTCATGTACTTGAATCTTGCAGCAGCAGTTCGTTCTGCGCTACCTAAGAAAAAGCTATGGCTAATGTCAGGCGAGAGTGCGTCCAATGACTCCGCTTCTTCTTCTCGTTACGCTGAAAACAAAAATAGTAAAGATGCCTGTCAGGCCTCTTTGATGGAAATTCTCGAATCACAAATTATTCCTAATTTGTTGAAGTCGAATGAATCCGCTGCGCCATTTTTTTCTACCGATGGCATCCGCACCGAACTTCCCACTGAAGAAGAAATTGCCCGATTCGCTGTGCTGTGCATAGAGTCGAATCAAGAAGCCCCCAACATTTTTGTTCAATCACTAATGTCTGAAGGCTTGGCCTCTGAAGCGATTTTTCTCCACCTGTTGGCACCTGCAGCTCGACATTTAGGCTATCTGTGGGAAGACGATTTATGTGATTTCACTCAGGTCACGATAGGCTTGGTGAGGATGCAGCAGATCACCTTGCGTCTGGGCTCTGAATTTCAAGAAAAGCGCAAATCAGCCATGGAAGGTATGCGTGCATTGTTTGCACCAGTGCCAGGTTCTCAACATACTTTTGGTGTGTTGATGGTTTCTGAATTTTTTCGGCGTGAAGGATGGCAAGTGTGGATGGAATTGGGTTCATCCGAAACCACATTACTTGAAGCCGTTAAAAAAGATTGGTTTGAAGTGATTGGTCTTTCAGTCGGCATCGAAGCCCACGTTGAATCGTTGACTAATACTATTCGACATATACGCGCATCATCCGCTAATACCCAAGCCAAGATACTCATTGGTGGCCCTTTGCTAACTTTGTCGCCCGATTTGTATAAAGAAGTTGGCGCTGACGGCGCAGCCGGAGATGCAGCGAGCGCCGTGGAATTAGCCCGTACTTTATTTTCTGCTTGACGCTTCCTTTTAGTACTCACGCTGTCCTGGCGTGACGTGGGGGCGGTTGGACTTTATCTCGGCCATGGTAATCTCTCACTTTTGCGTGCAGGTGCGCGCATGTGTAGTACGGTCCACTTTCTGCCACTGATCCCTTCAATAAAATACATGGTTATCTGCAGCTGCATCCCTATATGCAGGTGATGACGATATTCCGCACAGCCTAAATTATGTCCAACCAGGAAAATATCGAAGTAAGCCCTGCCTTAAGCTCAGCATTAACTTCTGACGAAAAGCGTTCATGCGCTTCATTAGCAACGATTTATTCGATGCGCATGCTTGGCCTTTTTATGGTGTTACCTGTGTTTATTATGGAAGCGCGTCAGTACCCGGGTGGTGACGATCCGTCCAGCGTTGGCTTGGCCATGGGTATGTATGGGTTAGTCCAGGCGGCACTGCAAATACCGTTTGGTTTGGCTGCGGATAGATTCGGTCGTAAGCGCGTGATTGTGTTTGGTTTGTTGTTGCTGGGCGTAGGTAGCGTTGTCGCTGCCTGTGCAACCAGTGTTGCTGGCCTGGCACTAGGACGCGCCATTCAAGGTGGCGGCGCAATTTCTGCAGCGGTGACTGCCTTGTTAGCCGATCAAACGCGTGATCATGTCAGAACCAAAGGCATGGCATTAATAGGCGCAAGCATAGGATTAATGTTCGCACTATCGTTGATTATCGGGCCCTTGCTGGCCGCTAACGTGGGCTTGACCGGTATCTTTGGACTAAGTGCTGCAATGGCGCTATTAGGCATTTTGATTGTTGCGTACTGGACTCCGCACGAAGTCACATCAGAATCAAAAACAGAGAGGCAGACGTTCTATCAGCTTCGCAAAACGTTATTGCAATCCGATTTATTGCGTTTGGATTTTGGTGTGTTTGTGTTGTACGCCGTTCAACTCGCGATGTGGGTAGGCATACCTAGTCTGCTGACACAAGCCGGAGTCAGTAGCAAAGATCACGGTTGGGTGTATCTGCCGGCGGTGCTGCTTTCATTTGTATTTATGGGTTTGACCTTATTTCGTTTAGAGCGGCGCGGCAAGCTAAAACCCTTATTCCTTGCTTCGATAGTCTGTGTCATCGTTGTACTGATAGGTATGTATTACGTATCGCAAACCACACCGGATGTTTGGGTGCTGGGTGGACTGATCTTTTTGTTTTTTAGCGGCTTCAATATTCTTGAAGCTAGCCAGCCTAGCCTTGCATCGCGCATGACCGCACCGGAGTCGCGGGGTGCGGTACTAGGTGTTTACAACACACTGCAATCATTAGGAATTTTTGCGGGTGGTGCATTGGGCGGAGTAATTAGCCGCGCAGTAGGATTGCCAGGATTATTTTTGGCATGTGCGGCAATTATGGTGGTGTGGCTGTGGGTGTCTTGGCCTATGAAATTTGTTTCTTCAACCTCAGCTACTGTTGATGTGAAGTGATTGAGTAGCGAATGGTAATTCGCTACCATTTCATCTCACTAATTTGATTGTAAAAATTTTTGTAATACAGTCAGCCCGGGTTGTACGTGTTCTTCCTGCGGCAAATGTCCTGTGTTGGGTAGTACATCAAGCCTAACCCTAGGAATGACGTTCAGATAATCTTTGGCATTCGCTACCGGGATCATTGCATCATTTTCACCCCACAGTAATAAGGTATCCGCCTGAATATTTTTTAGTAGCGGTACGGGGTCTTTGAGTACGGTCTGATTAATTCGCGCAATGATACTTTTTCTGACGCCCGGCGCACACATCAAGTCATGGTAACGATCGACCATCGTCGAAGTGAGTGAACTCGGATTGGCATAAGCGGGAGCCAAGCTCATTTTTAATAGCGGCTTCGGTAGTGCAATCGTCATCGCGCTCAGCATGAATGAAGATTCGGGTTGTTTGTCGTAGTCAAATCCCTCACTGGCAAATCCATCCGGCGAAATCAGTACCAATTTTTCTACGCGCTCTGGATAGTCGGATGCAATCCGCCAGGCGAGTTTGCCACCGAGGGAATTACCGATAAAGCTAGCTTTGGGTATGTCTAATTTATCGAGCAAGCCTAGGATGACAGCGAGGTCGTGTGAATCTGAAAAATCATTGCCCTCATTTTTACCACTTAGACCAAAGCCAGGTAGGTCGAGCCGTATCACGCGATAATTTTGCTCAAGCGGTTTAGACCATTCGTCCCATGTATGTAAGCTGGATCCAAAGCCATGCAAAAACACCAGCACAGGTGCAGTTTTAGTACCGCTATCTCGGTAGTGAACGTGAGTGCCCGCAATCGTTATAAAAGCACTGGGAGCCTGTGCGTATTTTGCCTTCAGTTGTTCGAGTTCTTTGTCCGGTGTCCATACCCAGTAACCACACGCTACAATGCCAGCAATGAGTAGGTAAATCATGGCTTTAAATGGTGTATTCATCCTGTATAAAAATAGCAAACTCAGATTAATCTTCGTCGCTAATAGTAGTTCATTTTTGATTAACCATCATGACACTTCCACACGCTGACAAATCGGTTTCAGACACGTTTGCGGGTCCACGTAAACGCGTCTTCGTTCTCGGTGCGACGGGGACTATCGGTCGTGCGACCGTGAGTGTGTTATTAAACCAAGGACATGAAGTTGTGTGCTTTGTTCGTCAGCCGTCGAGTGGCGTATTGTTACCTGAGCAGACAGCTAAGTTATTTGAGGGCGCATCTATTCGGTATGGCGATGTGAGTAATCTAGCGTCATTAATCTATCAAGGTTTTAAAGGTGAGCAATTTGATGTACTGGTTTCTTGCCTAGCTTCTCGCACGGGGGCACCAAAAGATGCGTGGGCGATTGATCACCAAGCGCAGATGAATGGACTGGAAGCTGCCAAGCGAGCGGGTGTTAGCCACTTTGTTTTGTTATCCGCGATCTGTGTGCAAAAGCCTTTGCTGGCATTTCAACATGCCAAGCTGGCGTTTGAAAAAGCCTTGATGGAGTCGGGTATGACGTACTCCATTGTTCGACCTACGGCTTTTTTTAAATCATTATCTGGACAGTTAGAGCGAGTAAAAAAAGGGAAGCCTTTTCTATTATTTGGCGATGGCACGCTCACCGCTTGCAAACCAATTAGTGACAGTGATTTAGGTGATTACATTGCGGGCTGCATCCACGATCAAACTCGCCATAACCGTATTTTGCCCATCGGTGGCCCGGGTGCCGCAATCACGCCGCGTGAGCAGGGCGAAAAGCTGTTTGAGTTGTTGGGTCAGGAAGTTCGATTTAAGCACATACCCGTGGCAATGATGGATGTGATCATTAATGTATTAAGTTTTCTAGGGCGCGTGATTCCATCAATGGCTGATAAAGCCGAATTGGCGCGCATAGGGCGCTACTACGCGACTGAATCGATGTTGGTGTGGGATGCGCAGTCAGGGACTTACGACGCGGTTGCAACCCCCTCTACCGGCACCCAGACCTTATTTGATTTCTATGCGGATCTGGTTCAAGGCGGCCAAGCGCCTGAACGGGGCGATCACGCTGTTTTTTAACGCACCGCCCAGCGTTATTTTTTAACTAGTGCATTCTTCTTAAGGGAAGAAATCGACAGGCTTCATCAATTTATTCTGTTGGCTTTCAAGCGCACCTAGCTCGCCACTTTTTGCGACATAGTCCAGCCAATCAGCGTCTTGCCATAGCTTGGCGCGGCGTTCCTCTCGGTCTCCGGCATTTTGATACTGCCAGATATGTACGTATTCATTTGGGTTGCCAGTTTCAACGAAAGCGAACAGTACCGGCATGCCCAGGTGACGCACTTGGGGTGTCTTGCCAAATTTTTCGTACAGAGCCAGATGTTTTTTTATGGTGCCTGGCTTGCAGGTATAGGTTCGTACATCGAGCAGCATGGAATCTCCTGAAAAAATTGGGTTATCAATGAAGTGAACTAAAACTTAGGGATAGTTATTTCTCTATAGCTGATGCTGCTACGGACTGTATCAGATGCTCTTTGAAATACGTTGCTATGGGTGGCAAATTTTTACCTTTGCGGGAAACAATATGCCAGGCTGATTGGATAGGAAAATCGTTAATCGAAAGAATTTTTATATCTTTTGTTTTCATTGATTCAGTCAGCGCGTATTTAGAAATGACGCCAATCCCTAAATCACCTGCAACAGCTTCGCGTATGGCTTCGTTACTACCTAGTTCCATGCGTAAATCCGGTTTGAACTGCTTGTTTTTAAAAAAATTATCAACGGCCATACGCGTGCCAGATCCACGCTCACGAAGAATAAATTTTTGAGAGGCTAGATCACTTAACTCCAGATTAGTTTTTTTTGTAAGCGCATGCTCGGCCGATGCGATGGCAACCAGTGGATTATCCATAAATATGTGATCCTCAATTTCCAGATCAGTCGGTGGCATGGACATGATGTACAAATCGTCTAAATTTTCACGCATGCGAGTCAGCACGCCATTTCTATTTTGAATTTCCAGTGACACTTCAATATCGGGATACTTGGTACAAAAAGTACCCAGCAGCCGCGGAATGAAATACTTGGCTGTACTAACGACCGCGATACGTAATTTTCCTCGGGTGAGTCCTTTTAAGGCATTTAGCTGCTGCTCATAGATTTCCCATGTGCTTTGTATATCTCTGGCCGTCCTGGCGAGATCGTGGCCCGCATCGGTTAAATGCACTTTTTTTGATACGACTTCAAATAAAGGCAAGCCAATGGTGTCCGACAATTCTTTCAAGCGCATAGAAGCCGTAGGTTGTGTGATGTGGGTGGCCTTGGCTGCGGCCGTAATGCTGCCCGTTTCGACGAGTGCTAGGAAAAGTCTGAGCTGACGAAAAGATACATTCATAGTATTTATGCTATATGAAAAGTTTGTAAAATCGATTTTACAATATGCATCAGAGTTTTTAGCATAGCGATCAAAAGGAAATTAACTATGCAAAATCTTCTTGATCCGGCAATTTTGTTTTTCGTTTTTGGCATCGCCGCAGGCTTGCTGCGCTCCGACTTGGAAGTACCTCAGCCTATTGCCAAATTTTTATCGCTATACCTGTTGATGGCCTTAGGTTTGAAAGGTGGCTTTGCATTGGCTGCTTCTGGATTTAGTGCCTCAGTGGTGACTAGTTTGATGGCAGCGGTTCTGATGGCAGTGATCGTTCCCATTTTGGGCTACGCATTTTTAAAATCAAGGATGTCGAAATTTGATGCCGCAGCGGTCGCGGCCTCGTATGGGTCGGTTAGTGCGGTGACATTTTTGACAGCCATTCAAGCTCTAGAGTCTCAACAAGTCAGCGTGGGTGGCCATATGGCCGTCGCCATGGTTTTAATGGAGTCGCCTGCCATCATCGTGGCGATTCTCTTGACGAATGTTCTGCGTCAGACCGCCATGTCGTCGACCTTAGTTGTTATGCCGAGCTCAAGTGGTGCGGTGCTTTCAGCAGGCAGTGGGCAGAGTCATTTCGCGTCCATTGGAAAGATACTGCACGAATCGTTTACGAATGGAGCGCATCTGATGTTGTTAGCGTCTCTGTTTATTGGTTTCGCCAGCGGAGAGGCGGGGAGAGCGATGATGAGTCCGTTCTCTGTCGACCTGTTCAAAGGAATGCTGGCCTTTTTCTTACTTGATATGGGATTGATGGTTGCAAAAAATCTGCCTAGCTTGAAAGGAAAATCGCCCGCGTTGTTGATCTATGCAGCACTAGGGCCGTTAATTCATGCATTGATAGCGCTGGGATTGTCGTGGCTGCTGAATCTTCCACTAGCCGACGCTGTCTTATTGATGGTGTTATCTGCAAGCGCGTCATACATCGTTGTGCCGGCCGTTCTGCGCTATGCGATACCCGAAGCTAATCCCTCAATCTATTTCGGATTGTCCTTGGGAGTGACGTTTCCGCTAAATATCTTGATCGGTATACCTCTGTATACTTATTTAGCAAAAAGATTGATCGTTGGTTAATGTAAAAATAAATATAATGCTATTTCCCATAAGGAGAAATTATGAGAGCCGTTATAATCAATCACTTGATGAAGGTCAAAAGAAAATTCAGGCTGCCGATGCCGCCAGACGCCACATCAACTGAACCAAAAAGAAAAGATAAATTAGGATTAATTTTTGGATTAATGCTAGTCAGTTTGCTGGTGGCGATAGTGATATTTAGCTAGAACGTGAACCGAACTTATGTTGTTGGATGGTGAAACTCAAACAAAGAGTTAAAAAAGTGCCATCTGACGTTCATCTAAAAGATAGTCAACGACGAATTGCAATAGCAGTGTGTGGTGAGTATGGTTGTGCCAATAAGGTTGCATGTATTTTTTTTGGTACCAGCTTTGCTCACTTTCGAGGTGGCATCCAATCAGCCCTATAGGACCTTGAACTATCGCCATGGGGTCGCCATTGGAATAGCTGGCAACCTGCTCAAATTCACCCCCAATAAAGGTGGGGCCATCATAGAAATACATTCTGTGATCGTCACCACGCCAATTTATGCTGGTGGTGGTTGCATAGGATGATCTAATTTCGGCGCGTGCCCGCTTTATGTGTTGAATGACTCGGGTGTCATCGAGTATGTCGAAATAATATTTATCAGCCCAATAAGCGCCCATGCAGATGCCTAGGTACTTACCTCCCAGGCTGAGAAATTTTTTAATGTCATCTAGGTTGGCTTTTAACAGCGATCCAAATGAACTGGCATCGCCTACGCCGCCGGGGAACACAACTAATTCCACATCGTCAAAAAAATCATCCGGCAATTTATGCTTGGTGAAAACCTTGATGTTATAGGTGGGGGCAAGCGCTTTCATGATTCCATTGACAGACTCAATGGAACACATAGGGTGGTGCACGAAAATAGCGATATTTTTTTTCACGAAAATAAATTCTGGCGGGCGGCGGCATCGCCGGCTCTGGCCGCTGTATCGACCCTGTCTGGGTCGAGTTTCCTAAGTGCGGGACACATACTACCCCTATTTTTCCCCAGCCTGTCAGGACGGCGCTTGTCTGGTTTGATAGTCAATAACCCGTAAGACGGGGAGAAGCTAAATTATCATTTAACTAATGATGTTTACTACTTTTTATAGCTTTTAGTTGATGATTTGCCCCTAGGTACAGCTAGTCAACAGCAAAAAAAGTACGAGTATTAGCTATGTTATGCAGGGCATGGCCAGACACCTTTGGTTGGGTTGGTTCCTGCAGGGGTTCATAGTGTGTAATGAGGTTGGTCATGCTCGGAGTGATACTTAAAAATAGACGTGAAGAATTGGGGATCACTCTCCAGGATGTTTCACGTATGACGGGCATGCCAACAAAATACGTTAACGCACTCGAAAATGAGCAATTAGAAGAATTCATCGGTGGTAGTAGAGAAATTGAACGTTTGACCAAGCTGTACGCGCGCAAACTCAACATTCCTTTGGACTCTGACTTGCTGAGCAAACTAAGCAAATCAAAATCAGTCAATCTGATGCCTTCAACCGAAGTCGCCATTCCATTATTTCTTTTAGCGTCATCGCCAAATAAAAAAATCATTCCAGAGTCACCTAGGTGATTTTAGGTTGGTAGAGTGACTGTATATTTCTGACTATCATTCGATCGTAGATAACGTATGACGAATCTAAAATTAATTCAAGCAGATGCTGAGAGAGAGGTCAGTATTGGAATGCTACTCAGGCAAAAGCGCGAGACATTGGTTTGGTCAGTCGACGAGGTCGTCCGCAAAACGGGCATACCCAAGCATGCAATTGCTGCCATTGATCAGGAAAATTATTACGCTTTTTGGGGTAATGCGCCTGTGTTGGATAGCTATATTCGGCTGTATGCGAAAAAAGTCGGTTTCTCTTTACTCGTGCATGAGCATTTGATTACTAAAGCAAAAAATTCAATTAAGCCGAGTAATCCGGGCGTTGGATTTATTCACGAGGCAAAGCTCGGACGTTAAGTAGTCGCTACCAAAACCGCGGGGTATTTAGATTAGTTTGCCGCTTGGATGGAGGGCGTAATCGGCGCTTCTTTAATCGGTAAATTCACCAGTGCAGCGAAAGCGGCTAAGGCAATATCTGCGTACCACATCAACGTTAGGTCGCCATAATTGGCAATCGCCAGACCGCCTAACCAAGCACCTAAAAATCCACCGATTTGATGCGATAACAGTGTCAAGCCAAAGAGCGTAGACAGGTAGCGAGCTCCGAAAAGTTTTCCGACCAAAGCAGCTGTGGGTGGAACCGTGGCTAACCATGTAAACCCTAAGCCTGCGGCAAAAATATAAAAGACCCACGCTTCTTTCGGCATCAATAGATACCAGATCACCAGCAGCGCTCTGGAAGCATACATCGCACAGAGAATATATTTACTGCGAAATCGGTTAATACAGCTTCCAATATACAAACTGCCACCGATGTTTGCTAAACCAATGATAGCAAGTGACCAGCTAGCGACGGAGGGTGGAAGGCCACATAGATCGACTTCGCCCGGTAGGTGCGTCACTAAAAATGCAATGTGAAATCCACAGGTAAAAAAGCCTGCATGCAGCAATCCGTAACTCGGTGATTTGAATGAATCACGTAGTGCTTGTCGCAAGCCGCCGGTGGTGTCGGGCGGTTTGTGCGCGGCGGTGGTGTGGTCAGTGACTTTACCGACTAAGGGAAGAGCAGCGAGCGCGAGTATAGCCATGGCCCACATGGCCGACATCCAGCCAAACAACTGGATCAATTTTTGGGTGATGGGTGCAATCACAAATTGGCCGAGTGAACTACCGGCGTTAATGACTCCGGATGCGCTGCCACGCGCTTCGGCGGGTAATCGCTGAGCGACAACACCCATGAGTACTGAAAAGCTGGCTGAGCCCGCACCAGCTGCCGACAAAACGCCGAGCGTGATGGCGAACCCTAAGCCATCAGTCATAAAAGGGGTGACCGCGGTTGCGATAGCAAACAGCAGCACGCCACCAAGCAGAACGGGGCGCGGGCCCCAATGATCGGCCATCGCGCCAGCAATAGGCTGGAAGGCTCCCCACACAAACTGTCCAATGGCCAGAGCGAGACTGAGGCTGACAATGCCTAACCCAGTAGAGGTATTCATTGGGCTTAAATACAGCCCTGTGGATTGGCGTATGCCCATCACAATCAGGAGGATACCGGCAGCTGCCAGTGTTAATGGCATAACGCCGGGCTGGCGCAAATGTTGAAACATAATTTTTAACGCATGAGCAAAGTTGTTATCAATTCAGTATACACAAGCCGATACATCTACCGACATAATCGGTTTAAATCGTCAGTAGAGTTTTTTGATACTCAATTACTTATGATGGAACGACATACAAATGTCACAAGGTCAGAGTAAACTTGGCAACATTATGAGTCACTATAAATGCCAACGTGTGTTGGTGCCACAGATTGCTCTATGACTTGCATGTCCTCTAAATTTTCTCAGCATCTGTGGCTTGCTTCAGCCTGTATAGCCTGTTCTTTTGCACAGGCTGCAGATCAGGTAACTGAAACGACGTCGGCGCGTTATCAGTCCACCTATAACTGGCAATGGCATCCCTCATTTTCTGGCGGTACGACACCGACTTCCAAAAGTTTGGTACCAACGTCAGAACGTATGTATACCTTCTCGACCACAGCGCATTGGGGTGCTCGCTTGTGGGAAGGTTCGGAGGTTTATATAAATCCGGAGATTGCTTCTGGTATTCCTTTTTCATCAGAGTTAGTCGGGCTAGGTGGTTTTACTAATGGTGAGATTACACGTGCGGGTGGCAGCGATCCTAAGCTTTACCTGCAACGTTTATTTCTTCGTCAAACTTGGAATCGTGGTGGTGGTTCAGAATCTGTTGAATCAGATTTCAATCAAATGGCCGGACAGGTAGATAAAAATCGATTCGTGCTCACCGTCGGTAATTTTTCTACCTTAGATGTGTTTGATGACAATGCGTATGCGAAAGACGCCCGTACACAATTTATGAACTGGGGTGGTTGGACCTATGCAGCGTATGACTATGCCGCTGATGCGCGTGGTTTCGGTTGGGGTTTTGCGGGTGAGTGGTACCAGGAAGATTGGGTATTTCGTTTTGGCCGAATGACACCGCCAAAATTACCAAATGGGCTTGCGCTAGATTTTAGATTTAATCGTCACTACGGCGATCAGGTAGAAATTGAAAAAGGCTACTTACTCAATAACCGTCCCGGTAAGTTGCGCGTACTCGCCTATAGAAATCGTGGTGTGCTGGCGCGTTTTGATGACGCAAGGTCGGCAATAACTGCCGTCGGTCAAGAAACGATTTTAGATGTACGAACGAAAGAGCAAATCAAATATGGCTTAGGTATTAATACGGAACAAGAAATCACCGACACCCTTGGTCTGTTTTTACGTGTAATGAAATCAGATGGTCGTACAGAGACTCAAGCGTTTACCGAAGTCGATGAATCCATTGCATTAGGTGCTTATTTCAAAGGATCCGCCTGGGGCAGAGCTAAGGATACCGTAGGCGTGGCGCTAATGATGAATGGTTTATCGCGTGAACGTCGTCAGTACCTTGAGGCAGGTGGCGTTTCTTTTTTTATTGGCGATGGTTCATTGAATTATAAACCTGAGACGATAGTAGAAACTTTCTACAGCATCGGGGTTATAAAAAATGTTTGGCTTACAGGTGACTATCAACATATACAAAACCCAGCCTACAATGCAGCGCGTGGACCAGTTGACGTTTTTGCTATTCGGGCGCACGCCGAATTTTAGTGAAACGGAACGTGCGGTAGGAGATGTTGATTTTTAATCGAGCCACTAGTCTTTTTTTTAATGAAACGATTAAATCAATGCTCTACTCAATGGTTGAGACTTCGCAAAGCCACCTTTGGATGGGCGAGTATCTTTAGAAAGCGATCTACCTGATTGGTGCTTGGCCCTCTTGTTTAGGCAATGGTAAAGCGCTGAGATGAAGGTTCACATCGTATAGCCCTGGATTCCAGAGAATCCGGGGCTATTTTTTTAGTTTAGACTGACACTGTAAAAAATATGCTTCAAGTAATGATTCTGGAGCCGGCGTTGAAGTACAGGTAGGAGTCTGTCACACGATTATTGCGACCTAGCCTCACTCCATACTGCTGGAAATGAATGTAGGTCCGTTTAATCTCGGCCTTACAAAAGAGCCTGCGCCGTTGGCACCTGCTGAAGAAACTGAGGCAGGGCATGCGTATCTCGCACAATTGAAAAAACGAATCAGTCTTTGCTGAGTTTAGATTTTATCGAGCGATAAAATTAGAGGGCTCTAGCACACTACGCGCGCTGGTTTTTAAGGGCATGATCAGTCCCATTAGCTTTGCTCCATGCGCTACCAGTAAATCACCGTAAGTAATATCACCATGTATGACAGCGGTTTTGCGAAAGATCGCTCTTTCCGTTGCCATCACATTGCCTTCGACTTTGCCTTCAACCGTCACTTGATAGGCGCTGATGTCGCCGCTAATTTCGCCTGTTTGACCGATAAAGATTTGTACTTTTTTTTCAGGCGGGGCTTCGATATTCCCAAAGACTTTACCGTCGATGCGTGTACTACCCGTGAGGACTAATCGCCCGTGTATTTCAGAGCTTTCGCCTATCAAGGTATCGAATTTTTCCGAGCTATGAAGGAGGTTGTTCGAATTTTTCAGTGAAAACATCCGCTGCCCTTCAGTGAGTACGTTTACAAATCATGATGTCATTACGAAAAGAGCGCTGGTTGGTATTTTAAAAACAAACCCACTTTACTGCGTATTACTGCCGTTTTTAGGCAGGCCATGTCGTATCCATAGACCGTACCATAGTTTGCTGAAAACAGTAGACATGGCGCATGCAAATTCACTTGAAAATAGAGAGTGTGAGATGAAGCACCTAAACACCTGAAGCTATATGAAGTATGAGCTCTTCGAGGGAGTTATTTTTTGCACAGAAGATTGTAGAAATCTTCCTCGGGCGAATTGCGCTGTAGGCTTTGCCACTTTCCCCCGGAATCACTGGATATGACGGGCTTACCTTCGCCATTCGACCGGCTGTAGCTATACGACATAAGCTCGCGAGTGCTTTTTTCGCTGCAATTTGCTTGCATCAGGTATTTGACTGACTGAATTTCTTGAGCGCGACTTTTATCGGGTTTGCCGTAATTAATCAAAATCCAGATCGTGCGCGTATCTGTTTTGCTGATGGTCGCTGTATCGTAATAGAAATTATCGCCAATTTCATTTTGAGATAGCTTGACCCAAGCAGCAGAAGCCGTTCCAGTTAAGCTAATGAGTAGCAGCGCGCAGATGGTTTTTCTGATCATCAAATGATTCCCTAACTTTTATGCTTTGCCGATGTCGAAAAAATAAGATTCACGCGAATGTGCGTTTGATTTTATCTTGGCGTCATAACAAAGCTAGTTATTGAGTGTGCAAAGTGTTCGGCGCCAATGTCCGTATATGCCTGAACTAATTTACGCAGGTCAGAATAATTTGGATGGCGTGAACCTCACGCCAAAAGATATCCAGCGATTATCACTATTTCCACTAGCAGCGCGACCCAACGTCGTGTCGACCTGTAGCAATTGTGGAATCAGAGAGAATCTCCCTCCGGCTTGCCAATACGTGTTGGGATTACTTTCCCCGAAGGCTTCGATTAACCAGGTCACACGCTCGTTAACATTCCATTCGGTGCCCACACCCCAGGTTGCTAGATTTTTTTCAGTACTGCGTTCTTTCAGCCAACCTACGTTGATATGCATAACTAACTCATCGTCAGCGAATGAAGCGGAATACGGTAAATAGACATAGCTATTGCCGAATAAATTAGGACCAGGGCTAACTGCAGGATGACGGACAGTGCCTGCAGCTAGTCCAAACCCGTAGCTATTTGTTTCTAACGGACGAATCAGTGTCTTGGCCTGAAAGATATAGTCATCTGCCGGTTCGCTTCCAGCGGCGTCATAGAACGCGCGCCCTTGTCCCAAGGTTAGCTCTAAGTTGCCAGTAGGATTACAGGCGGGTAGCGCCCAAACTTCGGTGCTGGTGCGGTATACCCGGGTCCAACTTTCAATTTGGCAGCTACCTGCTGTAGTCAGTCGTGCATCGTCAGTCACGAATGGGCGAGCGGCCCAAACTATGTTTGTGATAGAAATGAGAACAATAAAGGTTAGCGTAAATTTTTTTCGCATAACTTAATTCTAGCTTGTGGTTATTGCCAATGCGTTACATAAGACGAGATCACATTATCAATTCAAAAGGTCTGGTCACTCTATCCCCAGATCTAACTGGCTCGAAAACATCATGACAGGTCAAACCCAGCCACTTATCTTAATAAAGCCGTACGTTCCTGATGAAGTTATGGATTGGCTTTACGATTTATATCATTCAGCATCATATCGCTCAATTATCTTCCCGGCTGTTTCGTAATCGAACGCAGAACAATCGTCTATGAAATAAAATAATGGTTTTGATTTAAAGGAAATCCCGATGAAACAAACCTTTGTCTTTGCTGGGCTTTTGCTAGCATCTACTTGGGTATTTGCTGCCTTGCCTGTACCCAGTGAAATTCCTAAAGAGGGTGACTGCCCCTTAGATTATTTGGCAAAAGGAAGTCAGTGTATTCCTGCAGCGAATGCGAAATTCGCTTTCGTAAAATTTCAAAATTGTCCCGAAGGATATATTGAACAAGGCAATTACTGTGTAGCCACAGCTGAGGCTAAACTGGCGATTCGCCGAGCAGCAATGAGTTGCCCATCTGGATTTGAGTCAGTGGGTAACTACTGCATTTCTGAGAAGTAAAGATTAGGCGAAGATGAAGTGATGTAATTTTTTATCGCGGCCTGCACTTTAATTTTTACGATGCGATGTATGCACAAACAAAAAGCCCCACCTTGTGAGTGGGGCTTTTGTTTGATATTGGTAGGTCGTGCAAGATTCGAACTTGCGACCAACGGATTAAAAGTCCGCTGCTCTACCAGCTGAGCTAACGACCCGAAAGAACGAAATTATACGCAATTGCTGAAAGTTTTGTCAAATGCAACAACTCGTGCATGACAGTTGTTTCTAATTTCAACAAAAGTTAGACGGTTTTCATTTTAATTCCGTCAACCTTTCTTTACCCATGCTTGCTGCGCTAGATGATGGATATTTCTTAAGCAAGTGATCAAGCGTTTCGCGTGCTGCGGCTTTATCTTTGAGATCAAGCTGACAACTGGCGATATTTAACAACGCTTCTGGAGCCTTTTGACTGGTTGGAAAACGAGTGGCGACGGTCTGATAAGCAGGAATAGCTTTGTCGCATTCTTGTTTTGCAAAGTGTGTGCTGCCTAGCCAAAAATACGCCTGAGGTAAGTAGCCAGAATCAGGGTAGCGTTGCAAAAAGCTAGTGAATGACTGTTGTGAGGCGGCGAAATTGCCGCTTCTAAATTCCGCAAGTCCAGTATCAAAGGCTTTCTGTTCGGTTTTGTCGACTTCGACATCCTTACCATCGACAGTGAGCTTTTGTGGTTCGATTTTTCGTAGTCGCTGATCGAGGTCATTATAAAAATCTTTTTGGCGACGCTGGCTATTGTTGATCTCGTTGGATAACACTTCGACTTGACCACGCAATGCGGCAACATCACTGCGTAATTTTTCGATCTCGCCAATCATGTCGACTATGCTTTTTTTGTCAGCTTTGTCATCGACGCGCGTGTTGAGTGGTGCTAGTTTGGTGGTGACGCTAGCATCGAGCTTGGCCGTTAACTCTTCAATTTGCTTACGCATTTTGAGAATTTCGCGTCGAGCATCGGTGTCTTCAAATAATGCGTGGGCCTGCATAGGCAGACCAATAAAAAGCGCCGCCATGATGGCGGCGCTTAGTGCTTGATAGTGACGTTTCATAGTGAGTATCAGTAAACGATATCAGCGCGACGGTTTTCTGCCCACGCTTCTTCTCCGCTGCCGGTCGCCTTCGGTTTTTCTTTGCCTAACGAGATGGCTTCCATTTGGTTGTCCGAAACACCGAGTAATTGCAGGGCGCGACGAACGGCTTCTGAACGTTTTTGGCCCAATGCCAAGTTGTATTCGCTGCCACCACGCTCATCCGTATTGCCTTGAATGATGATTTTGCGATCCTTGCGTGAAATCAGGTATTTCGCATGAGCTTCAATGACTGGTTTGAATTCATCCTTGACCACATAGCTGTCCAGATCAAAGTAGATGCTGCGTTTGGCCAGGATGCTGGCTGGATCATCTAACGGATCCTTGGACGAGGAGGCTGTGGTGTTAGCGTTTGAACCAGCGCCAAGCCCTGGATCGCCAGGGTAGGGGGGCAACGTGGTTATTTGTGGCACTGGTTTGCCTGTGCGATCTTCTACCGGTGCTGACTCGTCTAGTTTGACGGTTGAGCAGGCAGACAACAACAGAAGAAGCGCTGAAACGATAGCGGCTTGTTTGCTAAATTGCATGTAATTCTCCCCTCGTGTGAATTGACGCATTTAATTATTTTGAAAACGGCCCCCAAGAGGGCTCGCGAATATTTGATGCCTTGGCTGATAAGCTGTATTTCGCCGTTCCATCGATCGATACGACAGTCAATGAACCTTGGCCTGAGGCCTCGGTCGCAAACAAGATGTAGCGACTGTTCGGTGCGAAACTGGGCGATTCGTCATGCGATGTATCGGTGAGTCGTTGTTCTTGCGAAGTTATCAGATCAAGAACGTGTAATTGAAGCTTGCCTTCGCGGCGCGAAATATAGGCCAGCATTTTACCGTCTGGAGAGACGGATGGACTGATATTGTAGGTGCCGCCGTAGGTCAGTCGTTTTAGATCAGCACCGTCCAGGTTCATTTTGTAAATTTGCGGGCCACCACTGCGATCACTCGTGAAGTAGATGCTCTGGCCATCAGGAGAGAAGCAGGGCTCGGTATCGATACCGTTTGATCGCGTGAGTTTTTTAACGTCAGACCCATCGGCATTGATTAGATAGATTTGGGTTAGGCCTTCGCGCGATAACGCGATAGCGAGTTTTTTTCCATCCGGTGACCATGCAGGTGCGGAATTACTGCCTTTGAAATTAGCAGCAACGATACGACGGCGATTAGCCAGGTCCTGAATATAGACCACGGGCTTTTTAAGCTCGAAGGACACGTAAGCTAATTTAGTACCGTCGGGTGACCACGTGGGCGAGATGATAGGCTCAGTGGAGCGCAGAGCAACGAATGCGCTTTCACCATCGGAATCCGCCACTTCGAGTCGGTATTCACCAGCTGAGCGGCTGACAAAGGCAATGCGAGTCGCAAAGGCACCGCGGATACCGGTGAGCTTCTCGAAAATATCGTCCGCGATCTTGTGAGCGGCCAGACGCGCAAACTGCGATTGTGTGCTGACCGTATGCACGGCCAGATCGACAGTACGCACTGTATCCGCTAGCTTGTAGCGTAATTCAATGCGGTCGTCGGAGTGTTTAACAATGCTGCCGGTAACCAATGCATCAGCGCCTTTGGCTTTCCAACTCGCTAGATTAACCGGCGCTGTTTCACTGAGGATGTCGGAAGCTTCGATTATTTTGAACAGACCACTGCGCTGTAGATCGGCGCGAATGATGCCGCTAATGGAGTGACCCGTAAGCGGCTCGTCGGCAAAGCTGGCGATACTGATAGGTATCTGATTAGCGCCAACCCCTGAAATGTCGACCTTGAGCTGTGCCTGTGCATAAGGCATGACCGCCACGAGACTGGCTATGGCAATAAGCTTCAGGAAATATCTTTTCATCGCGTATCACTGTCCTTCAATCGATGAGTGATGTTGATGTTTGCAGGTACTTTGCCAGTCGATGGATCGGGTGGGAAAGGCGTCGATTTTTCAATCGCGCGTTTAACAGCCTGATCAAACGCTGCTATGCCGGATGATTTAGTCATTTTGGGCTCACCACGCAGCCCACCATCTGGTTGCAGCTCAATAAGAAACTCGACAGCTGGGTTACCTGCAATATCGTTCTGCGGAAGGATTGTATGCGATTTTATTAATCCTGCCACCTTGCGAGCGTAGCTATTGTCGCCACGCGCACCTTGCGATTTTTCGGCATCGCCAGTTGCTCCCGCAGCGCCGTCTCCTGCCATTTGATTTAGCCGTTGTATTTCTTCACGCCGTTTGCGAGCGCGTTGTTCTGTAGCGGCGGCTTCTTCTTGTTTACGCTGTTGTTCTTCAGCCAGTTTTTTCTTTTCTTCTGCGGCGGCTTCTTCTTTTTGTTTTTTGTCTTCAGCGCGTTTTGTTTTTTCTAACTCAGCTTGTTTTTTCTTTTCATTTTGTTTTTCTTCTGCATCAGCCATCTTTTTGCGCTTTTGCTCTTCTTCAAGCGCTTTTTTCTCAGCGAGCTTTTCTTTTTTCAGGCGCTCAGCATCGTCTTTTTCTTGTTTGCGTTTTTTTTCTTTTTCGAGCGCGATGTCAGGCTCAGCAAGTTTTTGCTGTGCAGGTTCAGGCTGAATAGCGGGTGCTGGCGGTGTAGGTGGCGTTACCGCTGCTACCGGCTTGGGTGGTTCTTGAATGGGTTTAGCTACTGGAGGCGGTGGCGGTGGCGCAGCTTCGCGCGTAACGGGGCTCCAGATTTCTGCTTCGACTTCTGTCGGTGTATCACTTTGCCAGGAAACGCCAAACCACAAAAAAACCAGCAACAAAAAATGCACGAGCGCCGCGAGTGCTAGCGCTCTTCCACGGCCTGGTTCGGCCGGAATAAGGTAATGGCTGGTGGCGCTGTTCAAAACTTTCTCAGCGGGTGGAGAGACCGACTCGACCTATGCCGGTTTTGTTGGCCTGCGAAATAGTTTGGACTACTTCGTCGTATTTAATGTCTTTGTCTGCCGAAATCATCAACGGTAGCTCAGGGTATTTTTCATGCAGCTCTTGCAAGCGAGTACCAAGCTCTTCGCGCTTGCGAGTGGTTTGGTTTTTTTTGCCATGAATGCCGACAGTGGCTGAACCATCAGGTTTGAGTTCAATTTCCAAATATTCCGTGGGCGGCTGACTTGATTTGCCTGCTTTGGGCAGGTTAATCATGCTGGGCGTTGATAAAGGGGCGACCACCATAAAAATAACCAGCAGCACCAACATTACGTCGATATACGGTACGACGTTGATTTCTGCCTTGAATTTGCGAGTACGCCCGCCGCGCAGGCTTGAACTTTGCGCCATTAGCGAGCCTGTCGGTTGAGAATGTTAGAAAATTCTTCGATGAAGCTCTCGAAGCGAATAGCTAATCGATCGATGTCGTGTGAGTAGCGATTAAAAGCCACCACCGCGGGGATTGCAGCAAACAGACCAATGGCGGTGGCAACCAACGCTTCGGCAATGCCGGGTGCAACTGAGGCCAGCGTTGCTTGCTGCACATTCGCCAAACCACGAAATGAATTCATGATGCCCCAGACTGTCCCAAACAATCCTATATAAGGCGACACTGATCCGACGGATGCCAGAAAAGCTAAATGAGATTCGAGCGCATCCATTTCACGCTGATAGGCCGCGCGCATAGCGCGGCGTGCGCCATCGAGCAAGGCACTCACATCAATATCTTTGCCGCTAAAAGTTTGACGCGCTTTGCGGTATTCCTCCATACCGGCTTCGAATATTCTTTCCAACGCGCCTGATTGACCATTTCGCTCACGACGACCGGATGTGACGTCTTCATATAAATTATTTAAATTGGCACCCGACCAAAAGACGGTTTCGAACTCAGTGGTGCGTGCAATCGCACTACGGATGGTAAACATTTTGCGAAAAATGTAGGTCCAGCTCATCGCGGATATAAGTAGTAGGAGCGCCATCACCAACTGCACCAGCAGCGATGCGTTGCTGATCATCCCGAAAAATGAAAGGTCTTGTGTAACAGTCATAGTGGTTTGAAGGAGGTTAGTTTAATTTTTAGCTGTACCGCTTTGAGTGGTACCAAGCGCACTGAGCTGATCGATTTTTTTTAGTATGGCTAAGGGTATAGGTGTGGGGCGTAAAGAGACTGCATGAACGCATCCCACTCGGATGCGGCCATGACACAGTAACTCGCGCGCATCGTTATTTTGTCGCCAGGCTTCTTGATAAAAATTCACCGAAGCCTTGCCTAATTTTTCTACTCGAACACTGATCGCTAATTGATCATCTAATTTCGCTGGCAAATGGTAATCGATGGCCGCATTTTTTACTACAAACATGACGTGTTCTTGTTCCGTTAGCGCCTGTTGGGCAATACCAGCGCGACGCAACCATTCTGATCGAGCGCGTTCAAAAAATTTTAAGTAATTGGCGTAGTAAACAACACCGCCGGTATCGGTATCTTCGTAATACACCCTAAGCGGCCAGTTGAACTCACCCAGCATTAGCTATTGCGCTTAATCGTAAAAGGAGCAAAACCTTGGCAGGTAGCCATCATTTCTATACCGTTGATGTTCACATGCGGCGGTAAGGTGCTGACCCAGTAGGCGGCTTCGGCGACATCACCCGCATTAAGAGGTACTGTGCCTTGATAGACCTTGGCAGCAGCTTCGTCATTGCCTTTGAAGCGCACATTAGAAAATTCAGTTCCGCCCGCCAACCCCGGAGCGATATTGGTAGCTCGAACGCCAGTGCCGACTAAATCAGCACGCAAGTTCAGGGTAAATTGATCGACAAAGGCTTTGGTGGCACCGTAAACGTTGCCGCCGGGATAGGGATAGGCGCCGGCCACCGAGCCAATATTGATGACGATCCCGGATCCGCGTGCCACCATGCGTGGTAATACAGCACGAGTCATCGTTACCAGGCCACGGCAATTGGTTTCTATCATGTTGTCCCAGTCGTCGAGATGCGCTTCATGCGCAGCTTCCAGTCCCAGTGCAAGGCCAGCATTGTTAATCAGCACATCAATGGCTTGCCAGTCGGCAGGAAGCGAAGCTAAGGCGTGATCTATGGAGGTTTTGCTGGTGACGTCGAGTTCGACAGGTAGGACGTTTTTACCCAGTTCGGACGCTAGCGCAGACAGTCGATCGGTGCGTCGGGCCGCCGCGATGACACGGTGACCGTGGGAGGCAAATTTACGGGCCATTTCGGCGCCAAACCCAGAGCTTGCGCCAGTGATTAAAACGATCATCAGTTCCCTTTGTAAGAAGATTTTTTTGATTGAACGGGAAACCGCCCCATTTTAGCCCAAACACCACAGGGGACGGCGAGCTGTTCTTGCCCAAAAACCGGGCGTCCTCTAAAATTTCGATACATTTTGTTGGGTGTGACCACCGCCATGCATATCGAGAGTGATTCAGATCGCTGGCTTTAACCCAAGAGCACTCGAGCTCTTCAGCCGTTTTACAGTCGTAGGGCTGGGACGCCTGAAGTACGTTATTTAAGGCTGCACCTGTTCCTCCCGCTGATACCTCATTCGATTTAACCCCACACTATTCCTGATGATTGGAGTTGCATAATGTTTTCCAGAGATCATACGATCGCTCACACTGACCCGGAACTATGGTCGGCCATCCAGAAAGAAAATCAGCGTCAGCAAGATCACATTGAGCTGATCGCTTCTGAAAACTATGCCTCACCTGCTGTTATGGAAGCGCAGGGCTCACAGCTAACTAATAAATATGCCGAGGGCTACCCGGGTAAGCGCTATTACGGCGGCTGTGAATTTGTCGATATCGCAGAATCTTTGGCGATTGAGCGTCTGAAAAAACTCTACGGTGCTAATTTTGCCAACGTGCAGGCAAATTCTGGTTCGCAAGCAAATCAAGCCGTTTTTCTGGCCTTGCTTAATCCTGGCGACACCATCATGGGGATGTCCTTGGCCGAAGGCGGGCACTTAACGCATGGTATGGCGTTAAACATGTCGGGCAAATGGTTCAATGTGATTTCGTATGGTCTGAATGACAAAGAAGAAATCGATTACGCGCAAATGGAAAAATTAGCGCACGAAAAAAAGCCGAAGTTAATTATTGCGGGTGCTTCGGCGTATTCACTTCGAATTGACTGGGAATTTTTTGCCAAAGTAGCCAAAGATATTGGCGCTTACTTAATGGTAGATATGGCGCATTACTCGGGTTTGATTGCCGCGGGTGTTTACCCCAATCCGATCAAGCATGCGCATGTGGTGACATCGACCACCCACAAAAGTCTGCGCGGACCACGCGGCGGCATTATTTTGATGAATGACGAAGATATCGCCAAAAAAATTAACAGCGCTATTTTCCCTGGTTTGCAGGGCGGCCCATTGATGCATGTGATCGCAGCCAAGGCGGTGGCATTTCAAGAGGCGCTATCACCTGAGTTCAGGTCTTATCAGGAACAGGTGATAAAAAATGCCGATGCGTTAGCCAAATCGTTGATACAACGTGGATTAAGAATCGTCTCGGGACGTACCGAGTCGCATGTGATGCTGGTTGATTTGCGCGCTAAAAAAATGACCGGTAAAGAAGCTGAAGCAGTACTTGGTTTGGCGCACATTACCTGCAATAAAAATGGTATTCCAAACGATCCTGAAAAACCGTTTGTCACCTCCGGCATTCGTTTAGGTAGTCCAGCAATGACTACGCGTGGTTTTGCTGTGGCCGAAGCAACCATGGTAGGTCAGTTGATCGCTGATGTGCTGGATAACCCGCATGATGAAGCCAATCTTGCGCGGGTAAGGGCTGAGGTTAAGAAATTGACTGATGCATTCCCTGTGTACCAAGGTTGATTGTTAGAGGAGGCTGTCCCCGTGCGTTGTCCCTACTGCCAGAATGAAGATTTACAAGTGCTGGATACCCGGACGTCGGATGAAGGGGACAGCATCCGTCGTCGTCGTCGTTGTAATGATTGCGATAAACGCTTTACGACGTATGAACGGATTGAATTGGCGATGCCTGTCATCGTCAAAAAGAACGGTAGTCGTACGGAATTTGAGCCAGCAAAACTTCGTGGGAGTTTGATGCTTGCGCTCAGAAAGCGTCCCGTATCAGCAGATGCGGTGGATATAGCGATTCATCGTATCGAAGAAAAATTACTCTCTTCAGGTGAGCGAGAAATTTTGTCGGGGCAAATTGGCGAGCTGGTGATGCGCGAATTAAAGCGCTTGGACAAAATTGCCTATATTCGGTTTGCATCGGTCTATCGGAGCTTTGAAGATGTGGCCGAATTCAGAGATGCGATTGATGAAGTCGATTTAGAACGTGCGGCCGGCAATAAACGTAAAGATTCACTTTCTAAGTAATCGCTTTATCCCTTTAATCGCTAAAAATAATCCCCTCAAAATTTATTGGTGACCGAACCAATAATCAAAAATCAGAACGACTTCTAAGTTTGTTGGAAAAAAACTAACTTAGCTTGTGCAGCGATTTCTATCAGATCACATTACTGATTTGACCCTCTCTTTTGTTCGTGATCGCTCAACACTACGCGATAGGTTTCGCTCTCGTGGAAGTCATGGTCTCGTTGGTCGTGGTCACCACGAGTACATTGGCTATGGCGTTCATTACTAGTCATGCGCAGGTAGCCATTCGGGTTGCGGTAAAGGAGCATGCCGGCAGACGTCTTGCCGCAGAGATGGTCGCTTGGCTAAGAGCGGGTGGAGCGCAGTTGCTGTCTGGCTCATCGACGAATCTTTTGCAGCGTGTTCAATATTTAGCGACCCCATCGGATTGTTATCAGTTATCGTGCACGGCAAGCGATGCGGCTGATTTTTACTTGTGGCATTGGTATCGGCGCTTAGAGTCTGACCTACCCGATGCGCGTGTTGTGCTGTGTCGCGATCGTGGGGCATGGGACTCACCGGTATTTCAATGGCCGTGTCCTTCAGCGCAGGATGACTCCTCACCTTGGGTACTCAAAATGGGATGGCCAGATCGTCGGGGCTCGGTTAATTTTTATCCATCGATTGTGCTCAACGTTGGCGTCAATCCATGAAAAAACACGGTATCGGAATAGCGATGCTGGAGATGTTGATCGCTATCGGTCTGGGGTTAGTCATTTTGCTGCCACTTGCCCGAGTTGTACGTGCAGCGGTGGTGACGCATTTTAGGCAAGAGCAAATTTTTATCATCGAGCAGGATGCGTATTATCTGCTTGACCACCTGGCGCGCGCTATACAGCAAGCCGGTCACAACGATCCCCTCGATCTAGCAGACGATTCTGCCATTGCACTACGTGGTCTGGACAATGTCGTCATTAGTGGTACCGCTGAAGATATCAGTGTGACGACCGGCTCAGGGTTTCATGGCAGTGATGCACTTGCGATTCATTTTTCTAGCTCTAGTGTCGATAGCAAAATGATTTTGCATAATTGCGCAGGATTTACTTTGCTCCCCAAGTCGTTCGATGGAATCGATCGTGGATGGAGTATTTTTTATCTGGTTCGGGGTACGAATGTCGCTGGTGATTTCCGTTGTAAATATCGCGGAACTGATCAATGGGATTCGCAATCGCTGGCCAGTGGAGTCGTCACACTTCAATTTCTTTATGGGCTAGATACTGACAACGACGGTTTGCCGAATCAATTCGTTAATGCCACGACGATCAACCAAAAAGAAACAGCTGCCGGAGAATCCGAAGGCAGCGTCTGGCGCCTTGTTGATGCAGTTCATATCGCGTTAGTCATGCAGGCGGAGGCAGATTTAGGTGATCAAGCTCCTCCTGATTCGCTCGATCTCTTTGGGCGTTTTTATTCAGATAATTACGCCGCTAACGATCCTGGCACTCATTTATCTTTATCGAATTTTCCAGCGGGGCAGAGAAAACGATTGAGTCGAGTAT
>CANGJE010000013.1 GCA_947454305.1 Oxalobacteraceae bacterium | reverse complement strand
GCGAGTGGGATTAACAATCAATGCATGAAAGCCATTAGAACTCACGAAAATTTATAAATCTGCGTATTGACCCCTTCAGTACTTATGCCTTCACCACCATTTGCAGCTGCAGAATTGCTAAGTCCAGAAATGTGGAATGCGATTTCTATCCTTTTAAAGGAAGCCAGGTGAAACGATTTTTATCTGCGATCGTAATTTTGCACTGCTGCTTACTTAGTGGTTGTTTCTCTTGTCTATCCTCTTGGTGCTTGGGTGAAGACACCTATCAAAGGTTAATGCACCCTAAGACCATCGGAATGTATTGGGAAAAACCACTGATGACTGCGGATAGTTGGCGTGCAGACTGGGTGGATTGTGGAGGTAGACCAAACGGCAGCTATTCACCCGACAAGCCTGACGAGCAGGGCGACGCAGCTTTCCATGCAGCGTACAAAAAAAAGGCCTATCACTTATGGAGCTGCATGAATGCTAAAGGCTATCACTTTACTGAACAATGGAGTTCTGATTGGTAAATCTGAGATGTGGAATGCGATTTCTATACTTTTTAAGGAAGCCGGGTGAAACAATTTTTATCTTCGATCGAATTATCTCAGCGGTTACATGACCACCGACTATCTAAAAGTTCGATCATCAGCCACATCAATCACATATCCCAATCAGAATTTGATCCGCTCAAAAAAACATTACTCGCTTTACGCATACCCTCTACCAAATCACGCAAGTCTATTAGATAAAAACCCACACAAATGCAGTGCATAACAAGTAATCACCCACTGTTTTACTTATCGCTGCACGTTTGATTCCAGTGGGCCTGTTCTTACGCCATAGTAAGCGTCGCAATTCAATGTAATTCAATTCGACGTTTGTTCATTGCCACCGTTCTCTTTATCACTTTTATTCATGCATTCATCAGCAAGAACAGATAAATTTTGATTAGCAGGATCTAAGCGATAAACACTCAATCTCTCACTACTTTCCAGCAAGGGGATTAATTATGCGAAGGTCGCTTATTGATGAAGTAGAGCCATCACAACAGCTTTTGTATTGGACTCTTTTGTTTGCGCTGTATCCCTTTTTCAGTGAATCATCGCCGTACATATTGCATCGCATACTGTCGCAACAGGGTGCGGTACGCGGCTCACCAGGATGGGAAATTGATTTTATTGAGAACGATATGGGGGATCATGTCTATCATGTTTGGGCCGACCCTGCTAATAGCGGCATAGAGCCAGCGAACCAATACTTTAGCGTGGAGACAATGCGCGATGCAGTTCGCGAATCCTTACTATATATGGGTAGAAATTTTCCAGAAAAAACGACAGCGCTTAGCAGAGCTCTGATTGAATACAAGCTTAGATAATTTTGTTGAGTAAGTTTAATTGGGTGATGAGTGAACAAAGAGTTGCATCGTCAATGAAAACTAACTACCCAAAGCAGCAAGTAAAACCAGCCAATAAAAAAGCGCTCATAAGAGCGCTTTTTTTGTGAAGCAGTTTGTACTGATTACTTCAGCGACAAAACCCACTTAACGAGTGTCTTAGCTTCAGCAGCTGAAACTTGTGGGTTAGCTGGCATAGGAATCTGACCCCACACACCACTGCCGCCCTTCATTACTTTTTGTGCCAGCTTGTCTTCAGCGCTCTTGTCGCCTTTGTACTTAGCAGCGACTTCTTTATACGCTGGGCCCACTAATTTGCTATCGATTGCGTGGCATGCCAAGCAATTCTTTTCTTTTGCAAGCTGCTCGCTAGCGAATGCAGCATTGGTGAACATTGCGCCAAAAGCGATAACTGCAACCAGAATACGTTTCATGTCACTCTCCATAATTTTGTTGACCCGGTAATTTTACCGCTTTTTGCGGACCTGCTCAAAACGCAATCTAGCATCGCGATCTCAAGTTTACTGTCGGCGCTTACATTCGTTAACAAAAGGGCGTTTCATTAATAGAAACGCCCTTCATACAGCGAAACGATTATTAACTTTTTGAAAATTAACCGGTCACTGCGCCCTTACTCGCGCTCGAGGCCAAGGCTGCAAACTTGGACAAAACGCCGCGGGTATATCGAGGAGCAGGCTGTTTCCAAGCGGCGCGACGACGAGCAATTTCTTCTTCGGGCACGTTGAGCTGAATCAGCAATTGGTTCGCATCGATAGTGACGGAATCACCTTCTTGTACTAAGGCGATGGTTCCACCCACATAAGCTTCGGGAGCAACGTGGCCAACCACCATGCCCCAGGTCGCGCCAGAAAAGCGACCATCGGTAATCAATCCAACCGACTCACCCAAGCCCTTGCCAATCAGTGCCGACGTAGGCGACAACATCTCGGGCATGCCGGGGCCACCCTTAGGACCTAGGTAGCGCAGCACAACGACTTCACCTGCTTTAACTTTGTCGGCGACGATGGCTTCCATGGCTGAAGGCTCATCATCAAACACTCGCGCTGGGCCAGTGATGACAGGATTTTTAAGGCCAGAAATTTTTGCTACACAGCCTTCGGTCGCGAGATTGCCTTTTAGTATGGCGAGGTGACCGACTTTGTACAAAGCTTTGTCGATGGTGCGAATCACATCTTGGCCAGCCGCTGGTGTATCGGGGACGTTCTTTAATTCTTCGGCCAATGTTTTGCCTGTGATGGTCATGCAGTCGCCATGCAACAGACCGGCGTTGAGCAAAATCTTCATCACTTGAGGCACGCCACCCGCTTTGTGCAAATCAGTCGCCACATACTCACCGGAAGGCTTGAGGTTGCAAATCACCGGTACTTTTTTACGCATACGTTCAAAATCATCAATCGTCCATTCCACTTCTGCTGCATGGGCAATCGCTAAGTAATGCAACACTGCATTGGTTGAACCACCGGTGGCCATGATGACGGCAACCGCATTCTCAATCGATTTGCGGGTGATGATGTCACGTGGACGGCGGTTCGCTTTAACGGCATCCAACAAAACGCGTGCGGATTCGGCAGCTGATACTGTTTTTTCATCATCCGGATTGGCCATCGTGGATGAGTACATCAATGACATACCCAGCGCTTCAAATGACGACGACATAGTATTGGCAGTAAACATACCACCACATGAACCGGTGGTCGGGCAAGCGTTACGCTCGATGCCTTCGAAATCTTCATCCGACATTTTTCCTGCGGTGAATTGACCCACGGCTTCGAATGCGGAGACGATCGTTAAATCTTTACCTTTCCAGTTACCTGGCTTGATGGTGCCGCCATACACATAAATACTCGGCACGTTCGTGCGTGCGATGGCGATCATCCCGCCCGGCATATTTTTATCGCAGCCACCAATCACAACGCAACCATCTAACCACTGACCCTGCACACAGGTTTCAATACAATCGGCGATGACTTCGCGCGAAATCAGTGAGTACTTCATGCCCTCGGTACCCATCGACATACCGTCAGAGATCGTCGGTGTACCAAATACTTGAGGATTACCACCACCGGTGCGTGTCGCTTCAATCGCAGCGTCAGTCAGTTTTTGCAAACCAGAGTTACATGGCGTAATCGTCGAATGACCATTTGCCACACCAATCATTGGTTTGTCGAAGTCTGATTTTTGGTATCCCATCGCGTAGTACATCGAGCGATTCGGGCTACGGGCTACACCTTGCGTAATATTTTTAGAGCGATCATTTCCGGCCATGACTAAGTCTCCCATCGAAAAATTGATGAATGCTGCCGGCAGGTGCGCGGTTTAGCATCACAGCCGCCACATTGCCTTGCGCGAAAGTACTTGTCAAATATATGATTTAAGCATTATTGATACTTTTTACGTATTACAGACCTTGCCATAATGACTACCGAACTGCGTCAGCTGAGATATTTTGTGGCCGTGGCCGAAGAAATGCATTTTGGCCGCGCGGCCGATCGTTTGCATATGACTCAGCCTCCGTTATCGCAAGCCATACAGACGCTTGAGTCGCAACTTGGGACAGCGTTGTTCGACCGCACTCGACGCAGCGTGGCATTAACGGCGGCTGGGCGGGCGTTACTTCCCGAGGCTCGTCGCCTTTTGCAACAAGCCAGCGGACTAAAAACGCTAGCCATGCGTGCCGCTGCAGGCGAATCCGGACAACTTTCAATCGCTTTCGTTTCCAGTGCCGATTACAGCGTGCTTCCGAGTTCGCTTCGTGAATTCAGAATGGCGTATCCGTCGGTACATATTGAACTGCAAGAGGCCACCACGGATGTGCAGCTCAATCTGCTCGCAGAAAACAAACTCGACCTGGGCATTTTGATTCCACCGCTACCTGACAAACTCAAAGTGGAGCTGAGTTATCTGCCTATTTTTTCTGAACCACTGATGCTGGCGATTACGGAAGGCAGTGCACTTAGTCGGCACAAAGGAAAAATTCCGCTTCAAGCATGTGCAGATCAACCACTGATTATTTTTCCTCGTCGTATAGCGCCAGCATTTCATGACATGATTCTTGGATGCTTTCGTGATGCCGGACTTACACCTCACATCGGACAAGAAGCTATACAAATGCAAACCATTGTTGGTTTGGTGTCAGCGGGTATGGGCATCGCGCTTGTGCCACAATCCGTGTCTAATTTAAAACGCCCCGGCGTGGAATATCGCGCTTTCAAAGAAGCGAGTCCGCGCATAGAAATCGGATTAGCCTGGCGTAGCGATAATGATTCACCTGTTCTGACTGCGTTTATCAATCTCATGCGAAAGACTCACGGATGCTGATTCACCCTCTCCCAGATCCTATTGCCATTGCTATCGGCCCTCTGGCGGTGCGTTGGTACGGCATCATGTACGTCATCGCCTTTGTTTTATTTATCGCTTTAGGTCGACTGCGGATTAAACAGCCGCATATGTCGAGCGCCGGTTGGACCAATACTGATTTAGACGACATGCTCACGTATGGTGTGTTGGGTGTAATCATTGGGGGACGATTAGGTGAAGTATTGTTTTATCACCCTGCTTACTATCTTGATCATCCTAAAGAAATACTCGCCGTGTGGAATGGCGGCATGTCATTTCATGGTGGGTTTTTGGGCGTGCTGTTTGCCATGGGCGTCTGGGCTAAATTTCATGGGCGACGCCTGATGGAAGTGATGGATTTAATTGCGCCCCTTGTACCTCTCGGCTATGCCGCTGGCCGCATCGGTAATTTTATTAATGCTGAATTACCCGGTCGCGTTATGGAAAGTAATTTACCGTGGGCGATGATCTGGCCAAATGTTGATAGCTTGCCGCGCCATCCATCACCTATCTATCAAGCGCTGGTCGATGGTGTGTTGTTATTTATTGTGCTGTGGTTTTATTCGCGCAAACCGCGCCCCTATATGGCGGTGAGTGGCGTATTTGCGGCAGGCTATGGCTGCGCGCGTTTCTTTACCGAGTATTTTCGCGAACCCGACTATGAAGTCATGCTAGGCCCGTGGGTTATTTCAGCGGGTCAAATGCTTTCACTACCGATGATTGTTTTGGGTGGTGTGTTACTACTGATCGCCTATAAAAAATATTCCAATACTTCGCTCTCATGAACGCTAATCTTTACACCCTGTTTCGTTCGCGCTTTCCGCGCGACTTGGATGACTGCTGGATAGAAACAGCCGATGCGCAGTATTACAGCTGGCGCGATCTGGAACGCGGTAGCGCAAAAATAGCTAACTTGCTGTCGAGTTTAAATCTACCTTCAGGTTCACGTATTGCAGCGCACGTTGAAAAATCTCCCGAAGCCTTAATGTTGTATTTGGCGACAGTACGTGCAGGGTTTGTGTACTTACCCCTCAACACAGCCTATCGCGCTGCTGAGATGAGTTATTTCATTCAGGACGCTGCACCTGCAGTAGTAGTCTGTGCGCCTGAAAATTTTGGCTGGGTTTCGCAAATCGCATTTAAAAATGGCTCAGGTCATGTGTTCACATTAGATGAACCACGTAATGGGCGTAACAGCGGCAGCCTACTTTCACGCGCAGCACACCTGAGTGATGAATTCACTACTGTGCATCGTGATGACACTGATCTTGCGGCTATTTTGTATACCTCAGGCACGACCGGTCGCAGTAAAGGGGCGATGCTCAGCCATGGTAATTTAGCTGCCAACATCAAAGTGCTGCATGAAGCCTGGCGCTGGCAAGCGGGTGATGTGCTATTGCATGCGCTACCGTTATTTCATATTCATGGTTTATTCGTCGCGGCACACGGCGCACTGATGAATGGCAGCAAAATGATTTTTTTATCGAAGTTTGATAGCGCCGCCGTCATTCATCATCTACCTCGTAGTACGATTTTTATGGGTGTGCCCACCTATTATGTGCGTCTACTCAGCGATCCTCAGTTTGAACGTCCTACTTGCGAAAAAATTCGCTTGTTTGTGTCAGGCTCAGCACCCTTGCTGACCGAGACATTTGACGATTTCAAACAACGTACTGGACACACCATACTCGAGCGCTATGGCATGAGCGAAACCGGCATGCTGACCTCGAATCCTTACGAAGGTAGTCGTAAAGCGGGCACTGTAGGACCCGCCCTACCCGGCGTTAGCGTGCGTGTCGTAAAAACGCAAGGCGCACACTGTTCTGTCGATGAGATAGGCGACATCCAAGTAAAAGGGCCCAATGTTTTTCAAGGCTATTGGCAAATGCCTGAAAAGACGGCAGAAGAATTTACTAACGATGGCTATTTCAAAACCGGTGATGTGGGCCGCATCGATAACGAGGGTTATATTTCTATCGTCGGCCGCAGCAAAGATTTAATTATTTCGGGTGGTTATAACGTCTATCCCAAAGAAATCGAATCGGTGATCGATGAATTACCAGGCGTGCTTGAATCGGCTGTGATTGGTATTGCTCATCCAGACTTTGGTGAAGCTGTTACTGCGGTGATCGTGCCGCGCGATGGATGCCAGCTTTCAGAAACCGACATCATCGCCACACTCAAAGAAAAAATAGCAAACTTCAAAGTTCCCAAACGCGTGTACGTGGTTGACGAACTGCCACGCAACACGATGGGTAAGGTTCAGAAAAATCTCTTACGAGAAAAATTCAGCGTTGGCTGATTTATCTGAATGCTTTGTACAGCATGTATGCTGCCAACACATATAAGACAATCGCAAATACTTTTTTGAGGCTCTTAACCGGAAGTGCATGGGCTGTTTTCGCGCCATAAGGTGCGGTGAATACGCTAGCAAGCGAAATCACTAATAAGGCCGGCAAATAAATAAAACCTAACGACCCAGGTGGTAAGCCTGGCTCATGCATCCCGAAATAAATATTCGAGAGAGTACCTGCCAGTGCAATCGGAAAACCTAATGCCGCACTGGTTGCCACAGCATTGTGAATTTTCACGTTACACCAGGTCATAAAGGGCACAGAAATAAATCCTCCACCCGCACCGACCAAGCCAGACAGCACACCAATAATCGTTCCAGCACCAAACATGCCCGGTGCTTGCGGAAGTTCGCGTGATGCCGAAGGCTTTTTATCCATCAGCATTTGCGTCGCAGAGAATCCCACGAAGATGGCAAAGAACAAAGCCAGACCAAAAGAATTTAGCTTTGTACCTATCCACGGACCTATCCACGAACCAATCAAAATCCCCGGCGCCAGCACTTTTACAACGGGCCACAGAACCGCGCCGCGTTTGTGATGTGCACGCACAGATGAAAGGGAAGTGAACATGATGGTCGAGAGTGATGTCGCAATCGCCATGTGCACAATTAATTCACGCGGAAAATCACGCGCTGTTAACAGCATCGTGATGAATGGCACCATGAGCATGCCACCACCTATGCCTAATAAACCAGCCGCGAATCCCGTGAAAGTACCCAACAGAAGAAACAAAAGAATCAAGCTAATATCCATTCGGGACTTTCAATGAGTTTTTTTTGGAATAAGTTTTTGTACAATGAATTTCCATTCGGCGGTCGTGACAGGTGTAATCGACAGTCGATTACCACGACGCAAAATGATCATGTCAGATAATTCGGGATGCTCGCGTAGCTCAGGCAAACCAATGAGTCGAGTTTTTGCTTTCGCCTGTACGTCGACTAATAACCAGCGTGGATTTTCCGGCGTGGATTTCGGATCGTAATACGGACTCTTAGGATCAAACTGGGTGGGGTCGGGATAACTGGTGCTACCGACTTCAGCTAAACCAGCAATCCCCGGCTCGGCGCAGCTGGAATGGTAGAACAGCACACCGTCACCTATACGCATTTCATCGCGCATAAAATTACGCGCCTGATAATTGCGCACTCCCGTCCACGGAACACTGCCAGCCTTTGCAGCGAGCGCATCATCGATGCTGGTCTCGTCAGGCTCAGATTTCATTAGCCAGTAACGCATGTTTTTATTGTGATGGAGCGCACACGCCCAATAAAAAAGCGGCTGCATTGTGATGCAACCGCTAGAAATAAAATTCCCGCCTGTGCCGCTGTGCCGGCATCCTGAACCTATTCGGTTCAAGGCGGCCACAGTAGTTCAATATTGGGATCGTCGGACTAGCGACGTTCACGCCTACTAAACGAATCCCGCAGCCAGTGCGCGTGAATGGTTCAAGGAATATATGGCAATCGCGAACACGGCAGGAATACTTAGTCTACCTTAAACCAAGCAGCTGTCAAAGATTTTCGAAAGCTGATTAAACAAACTCTGCGCAGTTCTTGATGCAATCAAAAAAGTTTTTCTTGTGGTGCGAGTGCACTATCAAGCAAGGTATTCATCGTAGTAATTTTCTCGCGCACTTCTGACAAACTCATCGCCGCAAATGGGCCGGTTGAATTACGGGTTGCCAGAAAATCTGCGGCAATACCTAGCGCTGCCATCACAGCAATTCTATCGGTGCCTTTAACTTTACCGGTGTCGCGTATCGAATTCATGCGTTCATCAAGGTAAGCGACCGCTTGCTTCAATGCGAGTTCTTCACCTTCTTTGCACGCCAGCCGGTAGGCTTGGCCCATGATGGTCACGTCGAGAGTGGTCATGCAGTCTCCTGGTCGCTCGGTGCAGGCATAGTATCGATCAGCGCTGACACACGGTCGTGCGCTTCTTTCATACGAGAAGAAAGCTGGGCGTTTTCATCGGTCAGTGTTGTCACTTCATGGCGCAGCTCCGCGTTTTCGCGGCGCAGAGCGATCATTAGTTCGGCCAACTGACTGACCTTGTCCAGCAAAGAAGAAAAATCGGAAACCATCCCGCAACTATAGTCGGGCGGGTTAATTTCCGTCAATACATTCAGGGACTTGTCATACTTTCTTGAGATTTTAGCTGAGTGATGATGCGAAATTCGAAAGAATCAGTGAGGCTATCTGCCGTCAATCCTCATTGGATACGACAAAACCATGCAGCTTTACCTAAATTAGGACGCTTTTGAGTTCACCGACCTCGATAGCTTGTCAAGCTAAGCTGACTGATCCATCACCGCTTCAATCGGCCACAAACGACCATCGACCGTAATCAATGCCGTACAAATTCGCTTATCCGGGAACAGGTGGGCGCATGCATCACGATATCGACCTAGCTGTAATGCATAGTCTTCGCGCTGACTTTCCAAAAAATTCCGTTTGTAATCCAGCACCCACACGACATCGCCTATCATCACCAATCTATCTATCAGCGACAGCTGACCCTGATGAACTAAGGCCATCTCATTGCGCGCAAAATCATGCTGAGCTGGATTATAAAAATGCTCTAGTGATGGCACGGAAAGAATATTTTCCGCCTGAACGCAAATTGCCTTCGCCTGTGCTGATGTACATCTCAGCCAATTGGCAACATAGCTGGGCTCAGGAATAGGCAACGGCCAGACGCCTTGATTAGTCAATCTTTCCATCAAGGCGTGCAGCAAAGTTCCTTCCAGCGTGGCTGCTGTATCTTCATCAGCGGTCTGGGCCAGGCGCGCTGTAGGTAGCTGTGGCGGCGCAAATAAGGACAACGTGAATTCTTTTTCATCACTATTTGCCGTACTTTCAGACAGATTGGGTGTCACAGCCTGTACAAAAGCAAATTTCTGATACCAGCTTTCGGCGGTGATTCCTTCATCGGCCTTGTCGTTATATATACCACTGACAATCAACATTTTTTTGGCGCGCGTTATAGCAACGTATAACAAATTCCAATTCTCTTGGAGACGAAAATTTTCTTCAATCGCAAATAAATCGCGTCGCGCAAAACCGCGCTCTTTAGTTTTTCCAAAAACAGATAAATGCGTAGGCGCTTCAGAATCTTGCGGCCATTCGCACAACACACCCAGATCATCGCGTTGAGAATCGCTGTTGTTGGCATCCATCATGACCACCACTTCTGCCTCCAAACCTTTAGCGCCATGAATAGTCATGATACGAACCGCATCTAATGCGGCATCAATCGCTGCTTCATCGGGTGAATCCTGATCGCTACTACGTTTTAATCTATTCAAACGATCCAGAAAACGGGCGATACTAGGATAACGACCCGCATCCAGATCCAGCGCAAGTGCGAGAAATTCATACAAATTGCCCATGACTTGCGCGCGCGCTGACGCAGATGTAGTACTCGCATAGCGCGCTGGTAATTCACCTTCGTGCATGATTTGATCAATCAAATCATGCACTGGCAGGTGCGTCGCCGCTTGCTGCCAACCCGACAATAATTTCACAGCTCGAACGAGCGTTGCGTTGAGTGGTGTGTGTGTTTGAGCTAATGACAGCCGCTGCCACCAACTACCCTCACCCGCGCTAGCTAAACTAATTAAATCATCATCACTGGCACCCATGATGGGTGATTTCAAAACGTGCGCGAGTGCATGGTTATCAGCACTAACCGTTAACCATCGCAGCAAGGCCATTAAATCAGCGACTTCTAATGCATCCAATAAACCACCGCGCCGACTTGAAACAAACGGAACTCCGGCTTCACGCAGACCGCGCTCATACTCCATTAAATGCGTACGACTACGCACCAATATCAATATCTGCGACCATTTGAGAGGATTTGTTTTGTCTTCCCACTGCGCACGCGCTTGATTTAATGCCCAACCGACTGCTCGCGCCTCATCAACCCGAGGACTATCGTCTTGGACTGAAGGCAAAATATGCAAGGGGTCGCGTAAGGCGAAGTCTGCATTTTCTTCTTCCGCTTGTGACTCCGCCTGATCAGTTGCCTCCTCATTCGCTTCTGTTGTCGCTAACGGCAAACGCCAAACCTGTCCAATAAAATTCGACGCCGTCGTTTGCGTTTCATACAGAGGATTACCCTGCATAGACTGATTTAAAAAATCAACAATGCTCGTCGCATTCCGATGCGTTTGCCGCGTCGCCAAATCAGCGGCACCCATCGCTACTAATTTCTCGCGCGCTGACTCAAACACACGCGGCTCAGCTCGACGGAATCGATAAATAGATTGTTTAGGATCACCAACAATAAATACTGTTGGATGTGCGCTTTCGTCACCATAGGCCTCCAACCATGCACGCACTATTTGCCATTGCATTGGATTGGTATCTTGAAACTCATCAATCAAAATATGCCGATACCGCGCATCCAACCGTGCCTGCATGTACGCTGCATGTGCGGGATCGGTGAGTAATTTCCACGTCAGCCATTCGAGATCTGAAAAATCCAGAACGCGTCGATCCGCTTTGATTTCCTGATAATGCTCAAGGCAGGCCGAGCCAATGACAAACACGGCTTCATTCAACTGAATCACTTTGGGCTCAAAACTTCGCTGTCGCAGCGCTATCAATTCATTTGCCAATGCTAGCCATGACTCGGCATACCAACCCCACTCCTCATCGCTTAAGGCATTTTGTAAAGCTTGTGCTGTTGGAAGTGCTCGAGGTGTATCAGCTTTAGTCAGAAGCAAGCTATAGAGCGTTTCGAACTGCTCGCTACCAGCACTCGCCGTGATGCAGGATTCGATAGCTGTCGCATTTCTTTTTTGTGCTGGTGTACCTTTACCTAATAGTGAAGACAAACGCAAAAATCGCTGACACAAAGATTCGTCTTCCCACAAACGTAATCGTGCATCAACTACGGCATCATCGCCGCATAGCTGACGCAATTGGTCTAAGGGATCGTGGTTTTCAGTCGCAACCCACCATTCAGCCCGGCGCATCACGAAGGCATCAATCAGTTTTTTGCCTGTGGTGTCGCCTGCGATCTCATAGATCGTCATCAAGGCATTTCGCAAATCGCTTTGCTTCGGCTGATTCAGCGAGTGCATAAAACGCACCCACGCATCATTTAATAATTCAGCGCTGTTATCCTCTAATGCGTAGGCGTGGGGCACTCCAGAAGACAAAGGAGCGATTTGTAGCAAGCGTGCGAACCAACTATGAAAGGTGTCGATAGATAAACTAAACGGACTCGACAGCACGCGCTGATACAAACTGCGCGCCTGAGGAATTTTTTTCTCTGCTTCTTCATAGCTTAATCCGCGTTGCTGCAGCAGCTGCATAGCGACTGAGGTTTCTGCCAGCGCCAATTCTTTCAGCAAGCTAAGCAAGCGCTCGCGCATTTCAGCTGCCGCCTTACGAGTGAAGGTAATCGCTAGAAGTTCCGAAGGCTCACAACCCTCCAACAACAACCTAAGCATGCGGGCGACCAACAAAAAAGTCTTGCCACTACCGGCGCATGCTTCGACTACAACTGAGCGGGTTGGATCACAGGCGCTACGCACAAAATCTTCTTGCGTACGTGCACTGCCGTTAATGACGAAGCTACCGGCTGTAGTCATCACCAACTTCCTTTACGACATAAGCCGCGCGCATCGCACCAGTCACAGGTGCTGCCTGTGCCGGACGCAGGCAAGGGATTCCCGTTAGCGATATTTTTAAAATCATTTTTTAATTGCTGCTCAAGTGCATCACGCCAAATGTCATACGGCTCAGCAGGTATCGCATCGGGCTTATCCGCATCAATGGCAACATAAGCTGCGGCTGATACAGCTTGCTCTAACAACAAACCATAAAACGTCAATTGATGATCTTCGCGCTGAGCGAGTTTTCTTTTTAACTTACCTTTGTCGGTCGTTTTGTAATCCAACACCATCCAATCGCCATCGGCATTCTGATCTACCCGATCGAGTCGACCTTTCAAACGAATCTCGCCATCGCCCCACGACAAGATGCGCTCACGCTGCCGCTCACCAAAGGCAAATGTCCAGCCAGCTTCTTGATGTGCATTCGCCCAGTCCAGATATGCTGGAATTTGTTTCCGCCAACGAGCCAGATAAGGCAATGCGGCAGGTTCATGCAGCAACACTTGATCAAATACATGCTCTGAAATGCGCTCAAGTAAATCAGCGCGTTCATCAACCGGCGTTTGCTGCTGCGCTACGGTCTGGTGATACTGCAGTAATAAGTCATGTACCCAATTACCGTAGTCGCGTTTCTCCGGTAAATCACTCAATTCATCTGCGCTACCCAATCTCAGCATGCGCGTCGCAAAAAATTGATACGGGCATGCCACTAACGTGTTGTATCCGCTCGCTGATAAGCTAGCAGGCAATAACGATGGTGCACTTGGCAAAGGCATGGCAGCAGGAAGGGCCTGCAAGGTTATGGACAAAAGTTGCACTTCATGTTCAGGTAACTCAGAAAGACCTGCCATCTTGAGTTCAAGTTGCAGTCGCTGTATCCACGGACTGACTAAATTCGACTCACCATTCACCTGCGATTGCCAGGACAAAATCACGATGGGACACGCTAATAACAAACTAGCGAAATCACGCAATTGTTGTTGCGCGCGCTGCTCGCGAGTGGCTAATCCCAATTCACGCCGAACTGCATTCGCGAAAAATAAAACGTCTTGCGGCGGTGAAGGTAAATGATCGGCATCTCCACCTACAATAATGGCGGCATCGAAATCACGTAATGACACGCCATGCAAGGGCACCATCAACACGCGCTGATCTATTTTTGGTGCGACAAATTCTGCCTGCTCTAGCTGCAGCGTGAGTAGCGCACGCCACTCAGAGAGCGTAAAAACGGCATCGATGCTTTCACACTCAACGGATAACGATTCCATCATGGCTATCAGCTGCGATGCGGCGATATCATCATTCATCGCATCGCTCATCCCCAGCGCATCAAACACACCGCGAGTAGCGTTCACCCAGTCGACTACGGTTTTTCGACCAGTAAATCGTTCGGCCTCACGTGCAATGACATCGATTAAACGTTTCGCTTCCGGCAGCACATCCACCGCCTGCTTGATGCCATCCCAACCAGAAGCCACTGCGCTCGTTGTTAAGGCTCGCTCGATCTCTAACCGCTGCTGTGCTTCTTGTGCACTGTCGTTAAACAAAAAAGGAGATTTAATAAAATCGAGCAATGCCGCAGGTCGACCGCGTGTCGTTACTAGATCCAACCACGAAGCGAGCACTGCCGCAGCTCGCGTGGTGGATAGCTTCCAACCTGTTTCATCAGAAACGAACACGTGCGCGCGCTCGAGCAATGCTCGCACACGACGCGCCACCACACGATCCTGCGGCACGATAAGAATGCGACTTTTGCCTTGTTCAAGCCAGTTGATGATGGTCTGCGCAGCTGATTGCGCTTCATGTTCTAAATGACGCGCTGGACTAAGTTGCAGATTAAAGTCTGGTAATGAGTTTGATGAGTTACTGGTTTCCATCAATGATGGATTAGACGTTTCACACAGCTCGGGCCAAGCACGCTGCAACGACAAAGGCAAGACCTGATTCGACCAATCTAATCCAAGCACCGTGACAGACTGATGCTGCGCATACGCACTTAAAAAATCTAATTCAATTTCGCTAGGCGGAATCGGCGAACACCAAAACAAGGGGCGGTCTGCTTTGTCCGCCAGACGCTGCAACTGCGCCTGCCGAATCATGGCAGGGTCGCCCTGCTCACGTAGCGCATTCCAGATGGCCCACACTAGCTGCGCTTCACTGGATAGCAAGGCGGCCGCTTTAGGTGAAAATTTTCCCAACGCGGCGCGCCAGCGGTCTTCAACCGCCTCCGGTTGCTTAAGCGCAGTGGCAAGTAGCGCCTCGGTTAATTCATCGCTCAAACTAATTAGTGTTCTGGCCAGCGGCAGCAAATCGGTATTGCGACGCGCTTCAAATAATTTTTTTAACCAGGCCTGCTCACGCAACTGCGCATACAAGCCCATCAGGCGCTCACCGGGCGCGGAAACGGACCACTGACCCTCAACCGGCGGCTGGCTGATCAGCCAATCACCCAGCGTGCGGATCTCAGGCGGAATGAACGAGGGGCCCAAACTAGCGGCCAGTGCCTGACGCAAAGGCGAGATATGGGCGTAAGTAGGCACCAACACACGTAGGCTGGATAGCTCGGCCTCCCCGGCAAGCAGCAAGCGCGCCGCCGCTGGCCAAAAACCAGCCCCGGGGGCAAGTAAATGCTGCTGATAGGGGTTAGAAATAGGGGTGGTCGCAGACATGACAGAAAACCTTATGGGAGCCCATTTTATGCGAGCGCTCAATCATTGCTGCCCGCAAAAGAACATTTTTCCAAAAAATGGGTTATGATTTGCGAAATTCCCGCCTCGACACTTCCTGCTACAAAATCCACACAACGATACTCCGCGACGCATAAATTAATGCGCAGAGAAGTCAGGAACAACATTAAGCTTGTTTCGTGGCAGGTGAACAGGCAAATCTTTTTTTCCCCTCAATTGAGGAAATCATGAGTGAACACATAAAACATATTTCTGACAGCTCGTTTGAAGCCGATGTCATCAAGTCGGACAAACCCGTACTGGTTGATTTCTGGGCTGAATGGTGCGGTCCTTGCAAGATGATTGCACCGATACTGGAAGAAGTCGCCAAAGAATACGACGGCAAAATTCAAATCGCTAAAATGGATGTGGACTCCAATCAGGCGGTACCCGCTAAATTTGGTATCCGCGGTATCCCGACACTGATTCTGTTTAAGAACGGTGTCCCAGCGGCGCAAAAAGTAGGTGCGCTGGCCAAAGGTCAACTGACATCCTTCATTGATAGCAACATCTAAAAATTCAATTTTTAACTGGCAATGCATTAGCGTTGCCAGTAATTCCTTCTCTGCTCACCGTAGTTCCTCCCTCCCCCACCTGAAAGCCGCACATCGCGGACCTCGAACTTATGCACTTATCTGAACTTAAAGCTCTACACGTATCCGCACTACTAGAAATGGCCATAGGTCTAGACATCGACAACGCTGCGCGACTGCGCAAACAAGAGTTGATGTTTGCCATCCTCAAAAAACGCGCCAAATCCGGCGAACAAATTTTTGGCGATGGCGTACTCGAGGTCTTACCCGATGGCTTTGGCTTTCTGCGCTCGCCTGATGCCAGCTACATGGCCTCGACCGATGACATCTATATTTCACCGTCACAGATTCGACGCTTCAACCTGCATACTGGTGATTCGATCGAGGGTGAGGTGCGTACACCAAAGGATGGTGAACGTTACTTTGCGCTGGTCAAAGTAGACAAGGTGAATGGCGAACCGCCAGAGGCATCGAAGCACAAAATTCTGTTTGAAAATCTGACACCGCTTCACCCGAACCAGCCTTTATTGCTGGAACGCGAGATGCGCGGCGAAGAAAATATTACGGGTCGCATCATCGATATGATTGCGCCGATTGGTAAAGGTCAACGTGGTCTGTTGGTGGCCTCACCTAAATCGGGTAAATCAGTGATGTTGCAACATCTGGCACATGCCATCACATCCAACCATCCTGACATCACGCTGATCGTTCTGTTGATTGACGAGCGCCCTGAAGAAGTGACTGAGATGCAGCGTTCAGTGCGCGGTGAGGTGGTTGCTTCCACCTTTGATGAACCTGCCACGCGTCACGTGCAAGTCGCTGAGATGGTGCTGGAAAAAGCCAAGCGTCTGGTTGAAATGAAAAAAGACGTGGTGATTCTGCTCGATTCGATCACCCGTTTAGCTCGCGCCTACAACACCGTGATTCCTGCCTCAGGCAAAGTCTTAACCGGTGGTGTCGACGCGAATGCGCTGCAGCGTCCTAAGCGTTTCTTTGGCGCGGCTCGAAATATCGAAGAAGGTGGATCGCTGACCATCATCGCGACAGCGCTGATCGAAACCGGCAGCCGCATGGATGATGTGATCTATGAAGAATTCAAGGGTACCGGCAACATGGAAGTCCACCTTGAACGCCGCCTAGCTGAAAAACGCGTTTACCCAGCGATCAATCTGAACAAATCCGGCACTCGTCGCGAAGAACTGCTGATCAAGCCCGACGTACTGCAAAAAATCTGGATTCTCAGGAAGCTCTTGTACGGCATGGATGAAATCGAAGCGATGGAATTCATCCTCGACAAGATGAAAGCCACCAAGACCAACGCCGAGTTCTTTGATTTAATGCGCCGCGGCGGTTCTTAAAAAGGCAACAAATTGGCAGCACGAACAGCGGTTAATGTTCGTGCTGCCAAGGCTGGAAAGATGATTCCCAGCTCCGGCAAATCACCCCAAGCCCTTGATTTGCCGTTATAATCCCGCTTCTTTTTTCCGATCGCCTCTAGCGAGACGATCTTAACCGGACAAGTGATCATCAACCGGGTCAAGAAGCATGACGGACCGACGAAGTGATGATTGGCTACCCACCTGATAGTGAGAATGAAATGAAAGAAGGCATACATCCTGAATACCGTGACGTCGTTGTGCACGACCTCTCCTGCGATTTCAAATTTCTTACGCGCTCGACTATGTCGTCACGCGAAACCATCAATTTCGAAGGCAAGGACTATCCTCTGCTGAAGATTGAGGTGTCATCCGAATCGCACCCTTTCTACACCGGTAAGCACAAAATCGTCGATACGGCTGGCCGCGTCGAGAAATTCCGTCAGAAATTCGGCAAAACAGGTTCAAAAACCCGCGCCGTTGACTGATCGATCCCCTCCTCATCAAGAATGCCGCCGCGTGCGGCATTTTTGTTTTCTTTAAGTCACAATAGCAATGCGTGTTACTGCCCACTTTTACTGCCAACGATTCTACTGAATGAAACCCGTACGACTGCCTGCTGCTGCGACACTCGCCTTGCCGCGCTGGGGTTTGGTCGTCATGTGTTTGCTGTACATACTGCCCGGAATACTGCGGCGCGATCCTTGGAAAACCGATGATGCGGCTGGCTTTGGCATCATGTGGACCATGGCGCACGGATCGCTAGCCGACTGGCTCGCTCCCAACATCGCTGGCCTGTCAATGCCCAACGAAGCACCGCTGGCTTTCTGGATAGGTGCGCTACTCATCAAATTATTAGGGTGGTTACTCACCGATGCAGTAGCCGCCAGAATTTCAGTACTCGTGTTCTTTGCCATTGGAGTTGTATCGATATGGCACACCGCATTTGTACTCGGACGGCGCAGCGAGGCTCAACCTTTAAAACTTGCCTTTGGTGGACAACCCGCCGCTATGGACTATGGGCGCACCCTAGCTGACGGTGCCGTCTTAATTTACGTTGCTTGCCTGGGATTACTGCTACGCAGTCATGAAACTGCAACGCCTGCTTTGCATGTCGCCTTGGTTGCTGCGGCTTTCTATGGCTCAGCCTGTCTCTTCGATAAACCCAACACACGCGCTGCAGCGGGTCTGGGTATCACTCTTGGATTATTGGTACTCGCGCGTGGCTGGACAGTACCGCTGGCGCTATGGATTAGTTTGCTGATCTTGGCCGCGCTGCGCTATCGCGATGTCATGCTTCACCTCATACGCACGACACTACCGATTGGATTACTGATACCGCTAACATGGCTATTGGCTCATCGTGCATTGATGCCTGGCAGCGCTGAAGTTACCGATGTCTGGTTAAACAGTAATTTGCAGATGCTTAGTTGGCCTCGATTGGCGACGCTAGGCTTTCTATCGAAAACCTTGGTTTGGTACACCTGGCCTGCATGGCCAATTGCTGCATGGACGGTATGGGCATGGCGCTCGCAAGCGACGCTGCATGTGTTGATAACTACGTCGGGTGTCCTTGCGCTGTTACTACTCAATCTGTTTACTGGTTCACCGAAAGATCACGAGTTACTTTCGTTGTTACCACCACTGGCGATTTTGGCGACCTTTGGATTACCCACACTAAAACGTGGCGCGATCAATGCAATTGACTGGTTCTCAGTCATGACACTGACAGCCATTGCTTCATTCATTTGGCTAGGATGGATTGCAAAGCAGACCGGTTGGCCAGAAAAACTCGCAAAAAATGCTTTCAAAGTCGCGCCGGGATTTGAACCTGAATTTAATTTTTTAGCCACGCTCGTCGCACTCGCCACGACTGTTGGATGGGTACTACTATTGCGCTGGCGTTTGGGGCGTCAGCCTTCCGTGTTGTGGCGCGCTGTCGTGTTGTCTACTGGTGGACTGGTTCTGTGCTGGGTACTTCTAATGACGCTATGGTTACCATGGTTGAACTACGCACAAAGTTATTCTAGCGTTGCAGCAGAAATTGAAACACATCTACCAGAAAGCTATCGTTGCGTTGATACCGATGGCGTAGGTCCTGCGCAGCGAGCTTCGTTTGGCTATTTAGGTCAGGTGAATTTCAGCCGCGGCACGACTAATTCGAATTGTGAATTACTACTCGTGCAGGATGATGGATTACGTCGCCGCGGTGCCGCCTTGAAAAAAATCGACGGTGATGTAACGCTGCTATGGCAAGGTCGTCGTCCCTCCGATCGACACGAATTTTTCCGCCTCTACAAGCGCAACTCTCCATGACTCTCGCGGCCAGCCCGCATAACTCGTCGCTGACTTTTCGCGTTGCGCGACTTGCTTGGCCAATATTAGTCGGCCAACTAGCAGTCATTGGTAATGGTGTGATCGACACCGCTATGACAGCGCGCTACTCCGCAACCGATTTAGCGGTACTCGGTCTCGGTGCGTCTATTTACATTAGTGTATTCGTCGGACTCTCTGGCGTTTTACAAGCGCTCTCGCCTACCATCGCACAATTATTTGGCGCAAAAAAATTCGATGCGATTGGCGCCGAAGTCAGACAAGGCATGTGGCTGGTAATTTTTCTCTCTATCGTCGGCGCTTGCCTATTAAGCTTTCCTCATGCGCTACTCTCCGTCGCGCATGCTCCACCCGAAATGACAGAAACCGTTGAACGCTATCTGCAAATATTGTCACTCGCACTACCTGCATCGCTGGGCTTTCGCGTTTATGCCTCATTAAACACCGCGTTATCACGGCCGCGAAACGTCATGTTGCTACAAATTGCTGGTTTAGGATTAAAGATTCCACTGAATGCGCTTTTTATTTTTGGTGGCTTAGGTTTGCCCGCCTTCGGCAGTCCCGGCTGCGCGATAGCGACGGCCATCAGTTCGTGGCTAATCGTACTGATCAGTTGGCTGATTCTTCGCAACGATTCTTTTTTCAATCAGTTTCACATTTTTGGCCACGGAGTTGATAAACCACGCTGGAAAGCTCAATCGGCATTACTCAAGCTCGGCTTACCTATGGGTCTGTCGTATTTGATTGAAGTAACTGCCTTTACCTTCATGGCTTTGTTCATCGCTCGCTTAGGTAGCGACGCGCTAGCAGCACACCAAATCACCGCTAACTTCGGCACGGTGCTCTACATGTTGCCGCTATCGATAGCGAACGCGACTACAACATTAGTCGCACAAGAAATCGGCGCAGGCCATTGGATGTCAGCCCGCCACACAGGCCGTGCAGGAATACGATTGGGAGTCATTCTTTCAGTGAGTATAGGAGTTATAGTTTGGCTCACACGCAGCCACATCATCGGGCTCTATACACCGGACATCAGCGTCGCACAAGCTGCGATGCCGCTGTTTTTTTTCATCGCGTTCTACCAGCTATTCGATGCGATTCAAGTCGGCACAGCCTTTGTTTTACGAGCATATAAAGTCGCAACGATACCCACGCTAATGTACGCAGTCGCGTTGTGGGGCGTAGGTCTGGGCGGTGGTTATGTAATCGGATTTAATATCACCGGAATGACACCTAACTTTTTGCTAGGTGCTGCCGGTTTTTGGTTGGGTAATAGCCTTAGCCTTGCGCTAGTAGGACTCGCGTTGGCTTGGTATCTACGACGCGTTCAACGCATCATGGAACGCGAACAGGCGCCTGCACTATAAAGCGACTAATCATCCATTGAATTAATCTGCGCCTGATTACTGCTGCTCTGGATGCGGATCGGGTACAGGCTCATCTTGCGGCACGGGATGCGGAACATCCTCGTGAAACGGCTGGTCTTCGGGTGTAGGTACAGGCTCACGATGTACAAATCGTCTATTCATAATCATCAACTCCCTAACGTAGTCTGGGTTCACCGCGCCGGTTAGCGCGTCGTTCAGTGGGGTGCGAAAAAGCACGAAACTCCATCGTGATCACACCCAATGCGCCGGGCGGGCCCGCCACAAAATCAAACTCTTTTTTTACGGGGAACAAAACGTTATCGAGCAAAACGATATCAGTGCGACAGGTAGGATTAGGATTGGAAAGATGTGTCCGCATCTCATGCCAAATATCCGGCGTAATCCAACCCTCTAGATAAATTTGATTCGGATAGACAGAGTGATCTGCATCAAGATAGGCTTTCTGACCATCACGCAAAGTCAGATAGGCGGGCGCTTCATCTGCAATAACTAAATTAATCCAGCCCTCACCTATAGCATGCGATATTTCCTCATGAGGTCCCGCGCACGAAAGGGACATGGACCATTTGCATGAAAGATCGAGACGCTTCTCAATGCAACCTTGACCCAGCAAGCGCGATCCGTCGGTTACCGTAAATTGAGTTCCTGTGACTCGAGCCGACAAAGTTGGCTCCATCGCACGAATTTCTTCTAAGTTTTCGTGCAAATTCCAAAATAACCATTTGCAACGCTCTGCGTCCGACATCTCGACCAGCTCTGCGACAGGCCGTTCGCCGCTATAGCGCAAAGCATGCATCAGCTCACGACGCACTTTTTCCTGCGGACCACATTCGAAAATAGTTTGAACAGACTCGATGTCCTGTCGCGCTTCGCTCTGCATGATGACTCCTGGTCGAACAAGTCAGAAAAATTTTTGTAATGACGATAGATCAAAACAACTTTTCGATTGGACTTGGTGGAAGACGATTAAATCCCCAATACGACACAAAGACAAGCAATGGAGGCAATAAAACGGTAGGTAAATTTTGCGATTTACAGACTAAGCATGATCTTTTTCGAAATCACGCAGATAATTGATTAATGCAATCACGCCATCAATAGGCATCGCATTGTAAAGAGAGGCACGCATACCACCGACACTACGATGGCCTTTTAACTGCAACAAGCCACGTTCTTGAGCGCCATCAAGAAAACTGTCATTTAAGCGCGCGTCATGCAAATGAAAAGGAATATTCATGCGCGATCTGTCATTGACACTGACTGGACTAGAATAAAATTCTGTCGAATCTAGGTAGTCATATAAACGCGATGCCTTCTCAGTATTCATTTTTTCAATAGCGGCCAAACCGCCCTGCTGCTGTAACCACTCGAATACCAGACCGGCCATATAAATTCCATACGTGGGCGGTGTATTCACCATGGATTCATGCTCGGCTTGTTCTTTCCAGTGAAATACGGTGGGCGTAATGTCTAACGCTCTATCCAGCAAATCATCACGCACAATTACAAAGGTCAATCCTGCGGGACCAATATTTTTTTGCGCACCGCCATAGATCACGGCGTAGTCACTCACATTAATAACTGTCGACAAGATGTTTGACGACATATCGGCGACCAAAGGTACATCACCGGCATCGGGTAACCAGTGATACTCAACACCACCTATCGTCTCGTTACTGCAGATGTGAAGATAAGCTGCTTGCGGGTCGAGTTTCCACGCGGACATCGCAGGGACATACGTAAAATCTTTATCTTCGGACGAAGCTGCCACATTCACCTGGCAATATTTTTTCGCCTCGCTAATTGACTTAGATGACCAAATACCTGTATTCACATAATCAGCAGACCGATACTTACCGAGCAAATTCATGGGAATCAGAGCATTCATCGCCATGGCGCCGCCCTGAAGGAATAAGACTTTGTAATTTGAGGGTATACCCAACAGCTGTCGAAAATTCGCTTCCGCGCTATGGGCAATACTCATAAATTCTTTGCCACGGTGACTCATTTCCATCACCGACATGCCGCTACCACGCCAATCCAGCATTTCCTCGGCTGCTCGCTGTAAAACGGCTTCCGGCAACACCGCTGGACCCGCACTAAAATTAAATACTCGCATGAAAAATCACTTTGAAAGTCAGGCTGCCCGAGGGCCGCAAAGCTCGATTATATTTTGTTTGTTGAAATCAGCCTCTGGTACGGATGTTTCTCCAGATCAGCTACAATTGTCTCAGAGTGTGCACTGGATACTTCAGGTGGCAGTCAGCACAAACCACTAAAAGGATTGCGCAGCTAAGCACGTTATTAATTAGAACGATAAAACATCAACAGAGACCCCATCATGCACGTCAATAAATTCTCGTCACTACTCGCGGCACTCAGCATCAATCTACTTATTTTGTCTGCACCCAACGCGAGCGCACAAGATGCCTCGATTGAAACCGCGGCATTACGTTGCTCAGCCATGTCCGTTATTCACTCGACGCTGACGGTGCCCACACCTCAGTTTGGTGAGTTAATGACGCAGTTTGCCGGACTATTTGCACAAGTACATATTCTTCATAAAAGTAATCGTACTAAAGCCAAAGTAACGCCGAACGATGTCCGCGTTCAGCGCGATGAAGTCGTCGCTGAAATGGCTAAAGGCTGGCCGGGTGTAAAAAATGATCGTGTGCGTGAGGCTGCTATTTGCAATATCTGGCGTATTAATTTATTTTCAAAATTACCTGAAAAACCCACTGAAAAAGATTTTCAGAATGCACTATTAAATATTGGCCCACCACCCACCAATGTATCTCCCAAGGACTTAGAGCAGTGGACAACGCTCACACCGCAAGCCTTTGCGATTATGGCTCAGGTGAAGTTAGCGCCCAAAGAAAAGAAGTAATAAAACATCGCTACAAAAAATTCTTCATTTAAAAACCCGGCACATGCCGGGTTTTTTATAACAACAATCCTCACCACTGCAGACTCATTCATGGTGAATCGCCTTTACCGAACCGGCCTCTTGTCGTAGCAAAAATTTTTGTATCTTGCCTGTTGATGTTTTCGGTATCTCTTTAAACATCACTATTTTCGGCACTTTAAATCCTGCTAAAAGTGATTTGCAGTGCGCGATGATCTCTTCTTGAGTCACTGCAACGCCAGCACGCGTCTCAATAAAAGCGCACGGTACCTCACCCCACTTAGCATCAGGTGCAGCAACCACTGCGCAGGCAACGACTGCCGGATGCTGATACAAGGCATCCTCAACTTCAATACTCGAAATATTCTCGCCACCGGAAATGATGATGTCTTTACTGCGATCACGAATTCTCACATAACCATCGGGTGTAACTACCGCTAAATCACCGGTATGGAACCAACCACCGCTAAAAGCCTCTTCAGTTGCGCGTTCATTTTTCAGATAACCCTTCATGCAAATATTCCCGCGAAACATAATCTCACCCATCGTTTCACCATCCGCGGGTACTACTTGCATAGTTTCAGGATCCATCACGCTCACACCCGCTTGCAAGTGGTAACGCACACCTTGTCGTGCGTTTTTCTCTGCTTGTGCGGCCAGATCGAGCTCACTCCATTCACTCTGCTTAGCGCAAACAGTCGCCGGTCCATACACCTCGGTCAAGCCGTACACATGAGTAATATCGAAACCCATGGCCGCCATTTGCGCCAACATCGTTGAGGACGGTGGAGCCGCCGCAACCATCGTTGATACTCTATGGTGTATACCTTTACGCCATTCAGGCGGAGCTGAGGCTAATGCGCTCTGTACAATCGGTGCGCCACAATAATGAGTGACGCGCTCTTTTGCAATCAACTCTAATACGCTTTGCGCATCAAACTTACGCAAACAAATATTCACACCGGCACGAGCAGCGAGTGTCCAAGGAAAACACCAGCCATTACAATGAAACATAGGCAGCGTCCAAAGATAGACCGCATGCTTAGGCATATCCCATTCAAGAATATTGGATATCGCATTGATTGCCGCACCACGATGATGGTAGACCACACCTTTAGGATCGCCAGTCGTTCCTGAGGTGTAATTCAGTGCAATCGCATCCCATTCATTCGATGGCGGTAGCCAATCGAACTCTGGATCACCTTCATTCAGTAACGCTTCGTAATCTATCCAGTCTAATGGTACGGGCGCTGTACCGGCAGTTACATCGGCCACACCAATCACTACCAAATCCGGTAGCTCGGCACGCAAACTATTCACCAAAGACTCGTACTCAGTATCGGCAATCAGTGCTTTAGCTTCACCATGTCGCAGCATAAATAGCAGTGTCGCAAAATCTAGACGAGTATTTAAGGTATTCAGTACTGAGCCCGCCATCGGTATACCGAAATGGCACTCCACCATTTCTGGAATATTTGGCAAAAGTACGGCAACCGTATCGTTTTTATGTATGCCACGCGCCGTTAAGGCCGATGCAAGTTGGCGGCAGCGAGTATAGGTCTCGCGCCAGTTACGTCGTATAGAACCATGCACAACGGCCGGGCGATCACCATAGACCTCTGCAGCTCGTGCAATAAAGTCTAATGGTGTTAGCGGTACGTAATTGACATCCCGCCGATGTAAACCTTTATCAAAATCTGTCACGACTCACTCCTGAATGCTGATTCTTCGGCTAACTAAAGCCACGTTGAGGGATATAACGCACACCTGCTTCCCTCGTTGAATACCCGATATTTTATGTGGATTTTGGCTCGAATATACCTATAGCTAAGGTCGGGTAGTCAGAAAATGCATAAGCAATTGCGATCTTATTCGTTCACAGCCACTTTTTGCACCTTTATGCTCTGACCATTCCATTCATTGCTTGAAGAGGTCATTATGTTTTCTAAATTTATAAGCGCCGCTATTTGGGTGCTAATAGCTGCAGTCACTGCGCACGCAGCAGAATCATCTCTATTGAACGTTTCATACGACCCCACCCGTGAGCTCTACCAAGATTTCAACAAAGCGTTTGCTGCCCATTGGAAGAGTAAATCAGGCGAAGAGCTAAAGATCAAGCAATCGCACGGCGGTTCAGGTAAACAAGCACGCGCCGTGATTGATGGTTTGCAGGCGGATGTAGTGACACTAGCACTGGCTTATGATATCGACGAAATAGCCAGCCGCGGATTGATTGCTAAAGATTGGCAAAAACGTTTGCCACACAATAGCTCGCCTTATACGTCCACGATTGTTTTTCTGGTTCGTAAAGGTAATCCTAAAAAAATCACCGATTGGAATGACATCGTTCGCCCCGGTGTTTCAGTGATCACACCTAACCCCAAAACATCAGGTGGCGCGCGTTGGAATCATTTAGCGGCTTGGGGTTACGCACTAAAACAACCTGGAGGCAATGAGAAAAGTGCGCAGGAATTTTTAGCCAAACTTTATAAAAATGTCCCTGTTTTAGATTCGGGTGCTCGCGGTGCTACGACGACATTTATCGAGCGTGGCATCGGCGACGTATTACTCACGTGGGAAAACGAAGCTCTACTCGCTATTAAAGAATTGGGGCCCGACAAAGTAGAGATTGTTGCGCCTTCTCTAAGCATTCTTGCCGAACCACCTGTCGCTGTCGTCGATAAAGTAGTCGATCGACGCGGCACACGCAAGCAAGCTGAGGCCTATCTTCAGTACCTCTACACCGAAGAAAGTCAAGAAATTGCAGCTCAAAATTACTATCGCCCAACGAATGAAAAAATCAGTAAAAAATACGCATCGCAATACCCAAAAGTAAAACTTATCACCGTTGAAGAAATCGCAGGCAACTGGGCAAAAGCACAAAAAGCACACTTTGCAGACAGCGGAATTTTCGATCAAATTTATCAAAACAAATAAACGCTTTCATCTTTCCAAAGCGGATCGGGTAAACCCCGCCATCTAAAACAAACAAAGAAAGGATCACCATGAAACCCGCTTTCATCAAGCCGGGCAGGCCCCTGCTACGCCTGCTAATTGCCAGTAGCATCATTGCAGCCTTCCCCGCTCACGCAAACGACCAGCAAGAAATCAATCGCCTCAAGGCCTTGATAGAAGAACTTGATCAACGCGTTCGCGTGTTAGATCGCAAACAAGAAATCGCTGCTGAAGAAGCTGCTGCAAAACAAAAGAGCGCACCCATTGTCACGGCTAGTGACAAAGGCTTTGGTATCAAATCGGCGGATGGTGATTTTGAATATCGCCTGCGTGGTGTGGCTCAATTGGATTTTCGTCGTTTCGAAGGAAGTAGTGCAGCTGGGACTGTCTATGATGGATTTTTATTCCGTCGTATTCGCCCCACCTTCGAAGGCACAGTCTTCAAACATTATGGCTTCCGCTTCACGCCAGAATTTGCTCAAAGTGGTGACGGATCAGGCACCTCAGGTATTACTCAAAATCAAACGCGAGTCGTTGATGCGTATTTTGATATCAAACATAACCCGGAAGCCTCCGTACGACTCGGTAAATTTAAACCTTTCGTCGGGTTAGAGCGTTTGCAAGGCGCTGCGGATACCAAATTCATTGAGCGCAGCTACGTCAGTAATAATATTCTTCCGAATCGCGATGTCGGTGTATCACTCTATGGTGTTATCGCGGACAAAAAAGTAAATTATGCCGTCGGGATTTTTAATGGCGTTAAAGATGGTGGAGAAAATTTTACCAACCAAGACGACAACAATTCCAAAGACGTTACTGCGCGTATTTTCACCACACCGTTTGCAGACACAGACAGCAAACTCGCTGGCTTAGGGGTAGGTATTGCAGGCACATGGAGCAGCGCAACGAACAACGCACTTCCATCATACAAAACACCAGGACAGGCTTACAATTTCTTTTCTTATGGTAGTACAACGACTGCTAATGGCAGCCGGAATCGCCTCTCACCTCAGGCCTACTACTATCGTGGTCCGTTCGGTCTACTTACCGAATACGCCACCGTCAATCAAGCTGTAATAAAAGGAGCCGCGACGGATACGCTTAAAAATAACGCATGGCATATTTCAACCTCCTGGCTACTCACTGGCGAAGATGCCTCTTATGGCGGGGTGAAACCTTTGACGCCATACAAGGCGGGACCAGATGGCGGTTGGGGAGCCGTGGAGTTATTAGCGCGCTATCAAGAAAATAATCTCGATGACAAAGCATCCACCTTTGCCGACACAGCCAAGGGCTACGCTACATCAGCCAAGACATGGGGAGTGGGACTGAATTGGTATCTGACAGCAGATTCGAAATTTGCACTCAATTACGATCTGACTAAATTTGATAACGTCACCACGGGTACTGTCTTAAAAGGCGATAAAGAACATTTCCTGGTCGCCCGCTACCAACTAGCCTTCTGATTTAAAACCCTCTCTCCTCTGCCAGCCCCGGAGTGCGCTATCGACTCCGGGGCTGGTCTTTATTCGATTTTCTTCTAAAGAAATTCCAAAAAATTCGTTTTGTTTATAAGCAGGTAATGCAAAGATCCCCTCTCTTTGCAAAATTAAGCGACAAAAATGGTTTACCCCTCTGGCTTGCTGCCGCGCGCTAGCGCCCCTACTCGAGTACTGCCTGGCTTTTCGCTATCACTCGGGTTTACAGTGTTTTACCTATCGTTAGTGGTCTTGATTCCACTATCAGCGCTGCTGTTAAACACCTTGCAAATGAGCTGGGATGCTTTTTGGCTAGCCGTTAGCTCGCCTAGAGTCGTCGCTTCTTATCGACTGAGTTTTGGCGCAGCGTTGATCGCTGCTGCAGTGAATGCCGTCTTTGGCACTCTGCTTGCGTGGGCATTAGTGCGCTATGAATTTCCTGGTAAAAAATTATTGGATGCGTTGGTAGATCTTCCATTTGCTTTGCCTACTGCCGTTGCAGGTATCGCACTCACTGCCTTGTATGCACCAAACGGCTGGCTAGGTCGCCACCTGGAACCGTGGGGCATTAAAGTCGCATTCACACCCTTAGGCGTTGCAGTGGCGCTCGTATTCATCGGGCTACCATTCGTCGTTCGCACCATACAGCCTGTTTTAGAAGACACGGAAAAAGAACTTGAAGAAGCCGCTGCCTGCCTAGGTGCAAATCGGTTACAGATTTTTAGTTTCGTAATCTTTCCAGCGATTTTGCCCGCCCTACTGACGGGTGCTGCACTCGCTTTCGCGCGCGCACTCGGCGAATACGGCTCCGTGATTTTCATTGCGGGCAATATGCCAATGGTGTCTGAAATCACCCCACTGCTCATCATCACGAAATTAGAACAGTACGACTATGCAGGTGCAACAGCGATTGCTGTTGTGATGCTTGGTGCATCATTCATCATGCTATTAGCGATTAATCTTTTGCAAGCATGGATGCGTCGTGACGGTCAAAAGGAGAAGCGCTGACATGACGACCATACTCGCATCCTTTCCAGCCTCTGAGCGCGCTGCAGCAGAACCTGCCTACACACCCAAAGCGATCACTGAGCCTGTCTGGCTAAAAATTTCGCTGATAACGATCGCACTTGCATTTTCACTTTTGTTTTTGCTGATACCGTTAGCCGTTGTCTTTACTGAAGCATTCAAAAAAGGTTGGCAAACCTATCTATTAGCGATTAGCGATCCCGATGCGCTATCGGCTATACGCTTAACGTTGATTACGGCAGCTATTGCCGTACCAGCGAATTTAATTTTTGGAGTGGCTGCTTCGTGGTCAATTGCAAAATTTGATTTTCGTGGCAAGAGCTTGTTACTCACATTAATTGATTTGCCGTTCTCAGTTTCGCCGGTCATCTCCGGTTTGATTTATGTGCTGCTGTTTGGCGCACACGGTTGGTTTGGTGCGTGGCTAATGGAACGCGACATACAAATTCTTTTTGCTGTACCCGGCATCGTGATGGCGACGGTATTCGTGACCTTTCCTTTCGTAGCGCGCGAGTTAATACCGCTGATGCAAACTCAAGGCAATGAAGAGGAAGAGGCCGCGCTCGTACTCGGCGCTTCTGGTTGGCTCACTTTTTGGCATGTAACGCTGCCGAACATAAAGTGGGGCTTACTTTACGGAGTAATTCTGTGTAACGCCCGTGCCATGGGTGAATTTGGCGCCGTATCAGTCGTATCAGGACACATCCGCGGCGAGACAAATACTATGCCACTACAAGTTGAAATTCTTTATAACGAATACAACTTCGCAGCAGCATTCGCCGTGGCATCGCTACTCGCTTTGCTCGCACTAGTCACACTTGCATTGAAATCATTTATCGAATGGCGAATTAATCGTGATTTAAACGCCACTCCCAAGGAGCTTAGCGCATGAGTATCGAAGTAAAGAATATTGGCAAGCATTTTGGTAATTTTGTTGCATTAAATAATGTTTCGCTTGAATTCGCTACTGGCGAATTAACTGCACTGCTTGGTCCTTCGGGCTGTGGCAAAACGACTCTGTTACGCGTCATCGCAGGCCTCGAACAAGCCGATCAGGGTCAAGTCATACTCGATGGTGAAGATGCTTCAGTTCAGCATGTACGTGAACGTCAGGTTGGATTTGTTTTTCAACACTACGCGCTATTCAAGCACATGAGTGTGTTTGATAACATCGCCTTTGGATTACGAGTCAAACCACGCACAATCCGTCCCAGTGAAACTCAGATACGCGAAAAAGTTATGCGTCTGCTGTCGCTGGTGCAATTGGACTGGTTAGCAGATCGCTATCCCTCGCAACTTTCAGGTGGACAACGTCAACGCATCGCACTTGCGCGTGCGCTGGCCGTTGAACCGCGAGTATTGTTGCTCGATGAGCCTTTTGGTGCACTCGACGCCAAAGTGCGGAAAGAACTCAGGCGCTGGCTACGCCAATTACATGACGAACTTCATGTCACCAGTATTTTTGTCACGCATGATCAAGAAGAAGCGCTCGAAGTCGCTGATCGCGTTGTGCTCATGAATAAAGGCAAAGTCGAACAAGTAGGAACACCCGAAGAGGTCTATAACTATCCAGCCTCACCGTTTGTGTATGGATTTTTAGGCAATGTAAATTTATTTCACGGTCGAGCGCATCAAGGCATCTTAAATACAGCCGGTGCCGCCCTTCCTATATCCGATCTAACCGCAACTAGCGAACTGGAAACCGTAGGATACGTAAGGCCGCATGAGCTCGACATTGATCATTACACACCTGGTGCGGAAGGTATTGTTGCTCAACTCAAGCGTGCGCACGCCATTGGCCCGCTTGCCCAACTTGAACTTGAAGCCGATGGAGACGGTCGCTTGATCGAAGCCGTCTTATCTGCGGAGCGCTTCGCTCAATTGCAATTAAAAACAGGATCAACCGTCGTCGTAAGACCAAGGCGTATTCGTGTTTTTCCTAACCATGTCGCCTAAGAAAAAAGTAAGGAATCAAACGTGAATTTTCAGCAGCTGCGCTCAGTACGTGAAGCGATTCGTCAAAATTTCAATTTGACTGAGGTTGCCAATACTTTATTTACGTCACAACCTGGTGTAAGCCGTCAGATTCGCGAACTCGAAGAAGAACTTGGCATCGATATATTTGAGCGTAACGGTAAACGATTAACCGGATTAACCGAGCCCGGTAAAGAAGTCTTGCTCATCATAGAACGCTTACTTCTCGAAGCCGAAAATCTACAACGTGCAGGTCAAACCTACTCTAGCAAAACCACAGGTACTCTCTCGATTGCCGCGACTCACACCCAAACACGCTATGTTTTACCGGGAGTAGTACAAAAATTTCGTGAAGTCTTTCCTGATGTGCGTATCGCCTTACAACAAAGCGCGCCTGAACATATCGCAGAATGGGTTTTATCCGGCAAAGCCGACGTGGGCATTGCTACGGAAGGTTTGACACGATTTGAAGGACTCGTCTCCTTCCCTTGCTATGAATGGCATCATGCCATCGTAGTTCCTTCAGGCCATCCACTACTATTAATAGAAAAAATATCGCTGCAAGATTTAGCTGCTCATCCATTGATTACTTACGATCAGGGCTTCACTGGACGTGGCCACATTGATGAAGCTTTCAGAAAAGCTGCGATTGAGAAGGATGTGGTGTTGACTGCGATGGACTCGGACGTGATTCAACAATATGTATCACTGGGATTAGGTGTGGGTATCGTCGCCTCAATGGCTGTAGATCATTTGCCCGATAATCTCAAAACGATTTCAGCTAGTCATTTGTTTGACACGAATGTCACTCGAGTCGCTGTTCGTCGTGGTGCTTTTTTGCGTGAATATACGATTGATTTTATTCGTGAGCTAGCACCGAAACTGTCGCTGAAGGAATTAGGCGAAGCGGTGAGTTGGAAGAAATAGTAAGCAGCCCAATCAGGCAGCAGGCTTTTGTGCTTGGAACTTTAAACGAGTTATTCACTTTTTAACTAACTTAAACTTATCTTCATCAGAAACCACCACGTAACATGGTCATCAGGTCTTGGGTCCTACACTTTACATTAGCCTTGCCCCGAACTGCCTCGAACCGATCAGAAAAACCCCGGCTTTGCGAATCACCACTTCACCCTCTTGATTAACAACAAATTCGACTAACATGCCAGGCTACAAGCCAAGCGCTTCGCGAATATGCTTAGGGATAGTAACTTGGCCCTTGGTGCTGAGCGTGGTTGACATATCGTCTCCAAGGTTTTACAGCAATCGTATGGCGATACGGCCATGGTAGACGGGCACGTCATTTGTTTTGATAACGTTCCAAACAGGGGAGAAATTAGCAAACCTAGGCCAATATTTTATTGTAAAATCTATAAAGTTTAAAAAATACTGATAAGTATCTTTTCTGGTTCGCTCGTGACCAGGCTGTCTATAAATTCCAAATTACATCCAATACCTCAGCCTTAGAAAGCTTTCATCATGGCAGCCACCCAAGTTTCAGGCAGTGAATTCATCAGTTCTATTTCGTCAGATACTCAAAACGACGATAAATTCTACTTACGCTCATATGTTTCATTTGGATCGATGAGTTCCGAAAGCTGGAACTCACAAACTTACGATAACTCATCAAGTAATAATTCTGCGGTTTGGAAAAGTTCGCAGGGTTCGGCTATTTCATTCAAAGCTAAGGGCGCAGGAACTGACACGGCTGGCAGTTATAGTGGCTCACTCTCGCTAGTAGGAAAACCCGACGGAATTAAAATTTCTGCGAGCTGGAGTAACACTTGGACAGCTATTTCTGAAAATAATCAAAAATCGATCAGTTGGTCTTATGTTGGAGACACCAAAACTACAGCCGATGATTACGCATATAAGCTAGTTTATTCTTCTAAACACTCTGAGGCCACTGGAGCTGTGAATAGCGAATCAACCAATCTAGATTTTTCTAATGCAAGTTGGGCTTACAAGTGGAATTTTGTTGTGTCAGGCACTAGCACTGGTTACAAGGGATCTGGAACTATAAGCATTACTGACAAAACAGATAATACTTCATCAAGCATGAGTATCAGTGCAATCGTGGATGAAACCAAAGACACAGTAAACTTATCGCTATCGAACATTAAATTTATACTCTCAGATTGCTCAGTCACCACGGCCAAGTATGCCGAAATTCTAAGTGTCGCCGAAATGGAGTCACTCCCTCAGATCAGTCCAGACAACAATAGTAACCTGAGTACAATTAAAGGTAATGTTCCAGCTTTTGCCGAGCTTTTTATAAAAGGCGACAATACAATTGTCATTACTTCTACTGCAGGTACATCGATTGATGCGGGCGCTGGTAATGACAAAATTACTGGCAGCATTGGAAACGACACGCTGATCGCCGGAGCCGGCAAAGACACACTGGCTGGTGGCAAAGGTAACGACACTTTCGTTTTAAGTAAGAGCGATTACGACTTCACATCTGCTAAAACCATACTCGCTGATACCATTTCAGACTTCAAGTATGTAAAAAATGGTGAACAAGATTCTCTGACGCTGGATGGCTTCGGTAGCGTATCTGCGTTCAAATCGCTTGCAGCAGCAAAAACTGCTGGATCAACTGCTAACGTTATCTTTGAAACTGGAACCGGAAAACTTTGGTACAACGAAGATGGTGACAGTGCGCTTCTTGGTGCCCTAGCTTTTGCGACGGTAAAGCTTCCTACAGATTACTTAACTCAAGTCGGTTGGACATCGTAATCAACGACTTTTATAAATCAAAAAAAATGACTTACGTGATTCCAGCGTAAGCCGTTTTTTTAATTGGTGCTAATAAGACGAATCGAACGTCAGATCTACTAATTATTACTCAGCTGCACTGCAAGCTGAGCTACATCAGTGCTCAGAGGAACTTTTGCAAAGCCGCTAACGCACTAACCCTACTCAGATCAAAAAGTTAGTACCAACCCAAGGCCAAGCTTATTCCGCGTGGTAGCGAGTGACTCGCTCTACCTCATTGCGCGATCCTAAAAACACCGCAACGCGCTGATGCAATTTTGTCGGCTGAATATCCAATATTCGCTGCTTGCCATCAGTAGCTGCGCCACCGGCTTGCTCGACTAATAGCGCCATAGGATTAGCTTCATACATTAAGCGCAATTTACCTGGTTTATCAGGCTCACGCTGATCAGCGGGATACATAAAGATACCGCCCCGATTCAAAATGCGATGAACATCGGCCACCATCGAAGCAACCCAGCGCATATTAAAATTTTTCTCACGCGGGCCGGTCTTACCTGCTTCTAGTTCAGTGATGTAGCGCTTGACCGGCGCATACCAATGACGCGAGTTAGACGCATTAATCGCGTACTCAGCGGTATCAACAGGTATTTGAATATTTCGTTGGGTCATAACCCAAGAACCCATTTCTCTATCCAAGGTGAATCCATGGACACCATTGCCGGTCGTGAGCACAAGCACGGTCTGCGGACCATACACGGCGTAGCCTGCTGCTACTTGTTTAGTACCAGGCTGGAGAAAATCGTCTTCTGTTGGTGTGGCCATTCCTTCTGGTGCTTTGAGAACTGAAAAAATGGTGCCGATCGATACATTCACATCGATGTTTGACGATCCATCCAGCGGATCAAATAACAACATGTATTCGCCCATAGGATAACGATTGGGAATCGGATGTATGGTCTCCATTTCTTCCGATGCCATCGCGGCGAGATGGCCGCCCCATTCGTTCGCCTGCAATAAAATTTCGTTGGAAATGATATCGAGCTTTTTTTGTATCTCGCCTTGAACGTTTTCGCTTTCTGCAGCACCCAGCACTTCACCGAGTGCACCCTTACCTACTGAATGACTAATCGTTTTACATGCTCTTGCTAAGACCTCTATCAGCAAGCGCAATTCAGCAGGTATAGAGTTATTTAATCGCTGCTCTTCAATCAGGTATTGCGTCAGGCTGACTCGTTTCATGGAGTGTCTCAATAGAGGTAATTTATTTTGATAAAGCCTTGCCGATCACTTCGGCAACATCATTCGACAGCTTCGGTGTTCTGGCTACTTTTTCTAATGCCGCTTTCATGCTCGCCTGAAGGGCTGGAGTAAATTTACGCCATCTATCCATACTGCGCGCAAGTCGTGCAGCGACTTGTGGATTAATCTTATCGAGCGCAATCACTTGTTCAGCCCAGAAAGCATGCCCACTTCCATCTGCCGCATGAAATTGCGCCGCATTGTTATTACAAAATGCAAAAATCAAACTGCGAGCACGATTTGGATTGGTCATAGAAAAGGCAGGATGCTGCATCAACTTGTGTATGGCTTTTGTATCGGTACCAGGTGCCGAGGCTTGTAAGCTAAACCATTTATCAATCACTAGGGCTTCGTGCTCAAAGTCTTTGTAGAAGCTTTGAAGAGCATCTCGGATACCAGGCGTCTGATGCACATTCATTATCGACAATGCTGCAAGGCGGTCTGTCATATTAGATGCCTGAGCTAATTGATCTTGAATTAATTGATGAACTGCACTGTCATTTAACTCAGCGAGATAGCCTAAAGAGTTGTTGCGCAACGCACGACGCCCAGCTGAGGCGGCATCGGGACTGTATGGTCCGGATTGTTGATTTGCGCTATAAACAGCGCTGAAATCATCACGCAATACATGGGACAAATAATTGCGTAATGCACAGCGCGCATTGTGAATCGCTTCTGGGTCAATCACATCAACCTGCTCTGCAAGCATGACTTCTGAAGGCAGGGTCAGCACCAAATCGCGGTAAGCCGCATCTAATGACGTATCACGCAACAATTGTCCGAGGGCGTCTGCTAGTAACTCATCTTGACTGGTTACGGGATAGGCTTGATTAGGTCCTATACCTTCTTCACACAAGCTAAGTAAACGACGTGTTGCCAATCGCTGGCCCGCTTCCCAGCGATTGAAAGGATCGCTATCGTGAGCCAATAGAAAAGCTAGTTGCTGATCGCTGTAATTGGCCTCGAGTACTATGGGCGCTGAAAAATTACGTAGCAATGAAGGCACCGGCGGCTGCTTGATTCCAACAAAGGTAAAACTCTGTTTTGATTGCGTCAATTCAAGCACGATAGTCGTGGGCAGAGAATGCACTCCTGCCTCACTACGTTTAGCGCCTTCTAATTGCAATGGCAGATCATCGCCATTCGCATTAAGCAAGCCCACCGCTACAGGAATATGCATAGGCTGCTTCAATGGTTGCCCTGGTGTCGGCGGGCAGAATTGTTCTAACTCAAGTGTAAGCGTCTCAGTTGACGAATCATAATTCGTCGTAGCTACCACACGTGGAGTACCCGCCTGACTATACCAACGCTCAAATTGAGTTAGATCACGGCCATTGGCGTCAGCCATCGCAGCGCGAAAATCATTACAAGTCACCGCCTGACCATCATGACGCTGAAAATACAAATCCATACCTTTACGAAAACCATCACGGCCTAACAAGGTCTGAAGCATGCGGACTACCTCAGCCCCTTTTTCGTAAATGGTCAGCGTATAAAAATTATTGATTTCAACATACGAGTCAGGGCGAACCGGATGCGCCATGGGGCCCGCATCTTCTGGGAATTGTGCTTGCCGTAGCACGCGCACATCTTCTATGCGTTTGACTACTTTGCCGCTTTCACTGCCCATCATATCGGCAGAAAATTCCTGATCACGAAAAACTGTCAGACCCTCTTTGAGCGATAACTGAAACCAATCGCGGCACGTGACTCGATTACCTGTCCAGTTATGAAAATATTCGTGCGCAACGACGGCTTCAATATTTGCATAATCAGCGTCAGTCGCTATGCGCGAATTAGCCAACACATATTTAGTGTTGAAGATATTCAAACCTTTATTTTCCATCGCACCCATGTTGAAGTCGGATACCGCAACAATCATGAAGCGATCAAGATCAAGCTCTAGGCCATAGCGCTCTTCATCCCAACGTATGCTGCGTATAAGCGATTGCATGGCATGCGAAGTCTTATCGAGATTCCCCTCTTCTACCCACACCTGCAACAGCGCTTGTTTACCTGACTTCAAACGAATGGTTTGCTCTTCACACACCAAGCGGCCAGCAACCAGAGCAAATAGATAGGAAGGTTTGCTAAAGGGATCTTCCCACAAGGCATAGTGACGTCCATCACCAATATCACCTTGTTCGACCAAGTTGCCATTGGATAGCAAGACTGGATATTTTTTCTTGTCCGCGCGAAGCATCACACGATATTTGGCCATCACATCCGGACGATCCGGAAAGAACGTGATTTTGCGAAAACCCTCTGCTTCGCATTGCGTAAAAAAATTATCGTTTGAAACGTAGAGGCCCATCAACGAGGTATTGGTGTCGGGGCGAATCAGCGTTTCAATTTCCAAAGTCACTTCATCGGGCGCATTAGGAATAATTAATTTTCCATGCTCGAGACGATAGTGACGCTTGCTTAAGGTCTTACCATTCATGCGCAAAGCGACTAATTCCACTTCATCGCCATGCAATACCAAGTCGGTCTCTTTACTTTCAGGGTTACGGCGGTGAACGCTACGCGCGGCAACACGAGTGGCTTGGGGATCGAGATCAAAACCCATATCGAGGGTTTGTACCCAATACGCAGGTTGGGTGTAGTTGTCACGAAGGACGATGGTTGCTGTATCTGTACGCATGTCAAGCTGTCAGTAAATGTGGTGGCTGATGCAAAATTGCATGCAAAAGCGCATTTTACCAAGCTAGGGAGAGGTATGAGGTTCTCTAATGACTGAACCTGAATGTGCTAACTAATTGCTCAATGATCTGGGTTAACGGAAAGTCAGATTCAAGTCACGTAAGCGACCGATGCCCAGGTAATCAGCGCCAGCAACAGCACGGCGGCTACCAAGACGATCAATAACTTGCCAAACTTTGGGTTCTGATCCGAGATCACCGGCTGTTCCTCTGGATGATTCATAGGATTTTCATCAAAGTCTGGCAAATCATTCATGGCTAAAACTTATGGCAAAAGAATCGTTGAGCCAGTAGTTTTACGTGACTCGAGATCACGATGCGCTTGTTGCGCATCTTTCAGTGCATAGCGCTGATTGATTTCAATTTTGACTTTACCACTTTCAACCATACGGAACAGATCCGCCGCCATCGCTTCCAGATCGCTACGCTGTGCCGCATAGTTAAACAAAGAAGGACGGGTCAAGAATAACGATCCACGCGATGCCAATTCATTCAGTGAAAACGGTGGCACCGGACCCGATGCCGAACCATAACTCACCATCATGCCCAAAGGTGCCAAGCAATCTAACGACTGAGTAAACGTATCTTTACCAATTGAATCGTAAACAACAGGAACACCTTTGCCGCCGGTGATTTCTTTTACGCGTTCGACAAAATTTTCTGTGTTGTAGTTGATGACGTGAGTGCAGCCATGGGCTTTGGCCAACGCACCTTTTTCTTCACTGCCCACGGTGCCGATCATGGTCACACCTAACGCTTTGGCCCACTGACACGCTATCAAACCAACGCCGCCTGCGGCTGCATGAAACAAAATTGTCTCACCACCTTTGAGGGGGAAAGTATGATTAAACAGATACTGCACGGTGAGACCTTGCAGCATCATAGCTGCCGCTGTTTCAAAACTAATTGCATCGGGTAATTTAACTAAACCCGCGGCAGGCATCACTCGCAAATCAGCATACGATCCCGGTGGACGCGCAGCATAAGCAACACGATCACCCACTTTCACATGCTTCACGTCGGGGCCCACAGCTTCCACAACGCCGGCACCTTCCATACCTAAACCCGTAGGCAATGGCAGCGGATATAAACCTGTACGGAAGTACACATCAATGTAATTTAAGCCAATCGCGTGTTGACGAACACGCGCCTCACCCGCACCTGGCTCGCCGACTTCAACATCGACATATTCCATGACCTCGGGGCCGCCATTAGTAAAACATTGAATCGCTTTTGCCATGATTATTCCCATAAAATAAGTGTAAGACTAACGTCAATTGCTGCTTATTATGCTCTTTGACTTCTGAAGCCCTGTGCGCACGGTAAATTTTAACTCGTGCGCAACTCGACAAAAATTAGAACGTGCCGGGAAACGCGCCACCATCGAGCAAAATATTTTGCCCAGTCATGTATCCCGCGTGTACGCTACACATAAACGCACAAACAGAACCAAATTCTTCTGGTGTACCAAAACGTTTTGCAGGATTGGCATTACGACGTGCAGTAATTAATCCATCGATAGGCTGCCCGCTGGATTTTGCAGAAGCTTCGAAGGTTGACCACAAACGATCAGTCTCGAATGGACCGGGCAATAAATTATTAATCGTGACGTTTTTTTGCGGAGTAGTTCTAGACAAGCCTGCGATAAATCCTGTGAGCCCCGAGCGCGCACCATTCGACAACGCAAGAATATCAATCGGCGCCTTCACGGCACTAGAGGTGATATTAACGATACGTCCAAAACCGCGCTCCATCATGCCATCTACTGTCGCTCGAATTAACTCAATCGGTGTCAGCATATTGGCGTCAATCGCCGCAATCCATTGATCGCGGTCGAAGGTTCGAAAATCACCTGTTGGAGGGCCGCCGGCATTCGTAATAAGTATGTCGGGATTAGGGCAAGCTGCTAAGGCATCTGCACGACCCTTGGCTGTCGTAATGTCAGTGGCGACGGTTTGTACTTTCACTTTATCGCCAACACTTTTACGGATCTCATTCGCTGTCGCTTCCAATGCAGCGGCGTTACGCGCGACGAGCGTGACGTGCACACCTTCACGCGCAAGCGCCTCGGCACAGCCGCGACCCAATCCTTTACTTGCTCCGCACACTAGAGCGTGTTTACCAGCGATTCCTAAATCCATGGTGGCCTCCTTCTTTATTACGATTTTTTTGTCGACAACAAATAAATACCTGCTAACACCAACGCCGTACCTAATAGCTGAATGGCGGTAATGGGTTCATCCAAAATCCAGGCTGCAAGGAACAAGGTAGAGACCGGTCCTATCATTCCCGCTAACGATGCAACCGGTGCGCCTACGCGCGCAATCGCCATCATGGTAATGAATACGGGCAGTACGGTACAAAAAATAGCATTCAGAAGTGACAACTGATAAATCACTAGCGGCTGAATTAAGGTCTGCACAGGTCGCAACAACAAAAACTGACCCACCGATGCTACTGCCGACACACACATGACGTATGCCACCAACCTAACTGTACCGACTCGCTGCACCAACTCACCTGAAAACAGTAAGTACATGCCATAAAAAACAGCACTACCCAAAACAAAGGCCCCGCCCAGCCATACATCTGAACCACTATTTTTGGCGTCATGCAGAAATACCAACACAGTGCCGCCATAACAAATAGCCAGCGCCAGCCATTC
>CANGJE010000012.1 GCA_947454305.1 Oxalobacteraceae bacterium | reverse complement strand
GTCAATGGTTGTTGTCTAGCACTCGTCGACAACTTTTACTAGAACGGCTGATGGGGGTCGTATTTGTTGGGCTTGCCGCTAGGCTGATTATGATGGAGCGCAAGAGTTGAGAAGCTACTTCTAACTAAACATAGCAAATGTCATGAGGCGTGAGCCAACAGTCAGGCGAGAAGTTCGAATCCACGTCCCCACCAAAAAACGATGTATCTTGACCCGAGCAGGTTGGTGGTGCAGTAACTCCTAGCCCGCCAGTAATAAATAAAATGCCCGCTGAAATCAGCGGGCATTTTGCTTTTCGGAGGGGCAGCGACATCCCTGCGGTCAGCGTGTGAAACGACTGCGAAGCGCACATGACTTTGCCTCAAGTGGATTGAGTAAAAACGCTCAAGAGTGAGTGGGCAACGTTATCTGGCCACCACCAACAAAGGACTTACAATAGAAAATCTTATTGATAGTGGTGTTCATGTCTGATTCCATCCGTCTTGCAAAACGCGTTGCCGAACTTTTCCACTGTTCTCGTGCAGAGGCGACTCTGTATATTGAAGGTGCTGCGGTGACAGTTGACGGTGTTGTTGTCGAAGAACCCGGCTATCGGGTGACGGGGCGGGAGCAGATTGCCTTGCTGCCAGGTGCAGATTTGACGCCGATTGATGCCGTCACCATCCAGCTACATAAGCCGGCAGGTATGCCCGTAGCGAATATGATCGATCTGATTGTGGCCGAAAATCATTCGGCAGAAGACCGTTCGGGTGTGCGTTTTCTGAAACGGCATCTGAAAGAATTGGTCATGCTTGATCCGCTAGAAAATGCTGCCAGTGGCCTGATGATCTTTACTCAAGATTGGCGCGTAAAGCGCAAGCTGGTTGATGATTTGTATCGCTTAGAGCAGGAATTCGTGGTTGAGGTCAGTGGTCAGATTGTTGAGGGTGGTCTGCAGCTTCTGAACCAGAGCATCAACTTCAATGGCAAACCCTCCGAGCCAGCCAAGGTCAGCTGGCAAAATGAAACGCGTCTGCGCTTTGCACGCAAAGAACTATCTTCGAGGCTCATCACGCTGCTTTGTAGCAGGGTAGGGCTGTCTATCGTATCCATCAAGCGTATACGTATAGGCCGCATACCAATGGCAGCACTGGCCGTTGGTCAGTGGCGTTATTTGATGGGACATGAAAAGTTCTGAAAAGCAGTTTACTTCTCGGTCGATCAACCATTAGGATCACCCGCTTGAGCAAGTTGGCAGAATCATCCGTTTTGCCCCGCCAGTAATAAATAAAATGCTCGCCGAGAGGAATTGGTAGCAAGCACTTCTAGCCATCGAGCAAAGCTGTAAGCCGGCCCAAAGCATCATCAATAACTGTTTGTGGTATTCGTTCGATCGTTCTCAGGACGTTGCCTGTGCCATCGCGTCCGTGTGACTCTGACTATTCCTTCATTTGCAGGGATTTTGTTAGTCAGTAACGATTTCAATGATTTCGATATTGTGACGATCAGGATATCTTGTCACTAGATAAGCAAGCGCATTTTCAGGGGTGATAGTTACATCAGCGACCTTGATCAACGCCTTTACACGAAGCTCTTCGTCTAAGTCTGCAACGTACTGGAATCGAATAATCATTTCATTTCCAAATTACTTCTGTTATTTCGATCTGTCCCTTGTCGGGATACTTGTTACACGACTACTTGAATACGATGGTGCTAGACATATCCGTCTTAGAGTTTGTCTTGTAATAGTACGTATGCCAGATCATTAATTCAGTACCTGACCTACTGTGACCTTGATTTTGATTGCCTTTATTGCAATCTCATTAAGAGCGCTTCAAATAGGTTTTAAATATGCATCGTATAACAAATCTTTTATGACTGTCTGAATGGGATTGGAAATCTGTTTTCATCGTTATAAGACACGTTCAGAGATCGTGTAGAAGGTTGAATATTGCAGGAATGCGTTACAGAATGATGAATCTATTAAAATTTTTAGTGCGCGGCAGGAGTCGGTTCTGACATGGGGGATGAACAATGATTTTTCTTATAGTCGTGATTGCTTTAGGCGTCTTCCATAAGCAAGATAAGCGTTATTGGGTTCTTGCTGCTAGTGCTTCAGCAATTCAACTTTTTGCACATCTCCTTTTTAGTGGATGTGGCACCTCGGAAAATCGTGGTGTCGATGGATATGTAACTGCATTCGTAAGGCAGGCAACAAATGATGGTCCCGAAGTATTATGGATTTTTCCATTTGCAATGCTGATTGGATGGGTGCTTCCTATTTATATGATTTCTATTGGGTATAAAAGAAAATCAAATAAAACTGAACAAGAAGATACCGCGGGTACTTAAAAAGGGAAAAGAGGACAAATGCTATTTGTCGGTAGAAAAATATTCCTGCGCACATCACGTAATGGGTTCGCAGTGCTTGCCTTACAAGCCAGGTTACGGCAAATCTATTAATAAGAAATCGCCCAATCTGCCCAAACGTGGGAAGATAGCTATTTTTGAAGGAGTCATTATGAGTATTACTATGTACCAAGCCAGCGTTCCACGTATCGTCAACATGCTGATCAATCTGGATCACCTGTTAGATAAAGCGCAGTCTCACATCGATACTAAAAAATTGAATGAGTCCGCTTTAACTCAGTTTCGCCTTTATCCGGATATGTTTCCATTGGTGCGCCAGGTTCAGATAGCCTGCGATACGGCTAAAGGTTTGGTGGCGAGATTGGCGGGTGTAGATATTCCTGTGTATGAAGATACTGAAGTGAGTATCGCCGATTTGAAGCAGCGCATTGCTAAGACTATCGCTTTCATTCAAGGCTTTAGCGCGAGCCAAATAGATGGTACGGAAGATAAAGATATCGTCACCAAACGCGGCGATACTGAAACCCATTACAAGGGTATGCAATTTTTGTTAAACCACGCTATGCCGAATGTCTATTTTCATGTGACGACGGTGTACGCCATCCTGCGTCACAACGGCGTAGAAATTGGTAAGCGTGACTATTTAGGTAAGGTATAACCCATTCCTAAAATCCCTGATTCATCCACAAAATAAAAACTCACTCATGTACGCTATTAATGGCTTTATTTATCGCTTCCGTTGTCTTCAATTATTTCTGGTTTTGTTGTTGCCCCTGGCTTCGTCGAACGCTAAGGCAGAGGTATATCTGGAAATTGTGGAATTCGGCAAATCAGGCGAGAAAAAAACAATTCCAATCACTACGGATGAGCCGAAGTTATTCAACATAGAGATGTTGACTAGTTGGTCTCATTGCGAGGTGGCAGCGATTAAGAGTGCTTCTTCAAAACCGCAAAGTGCTTGGTTACGCTGCTGGAGTGCTGAGGAATCTCAGGTAGCGATTACATGTCAGGGTAATGATAAACAAACCATTATCCTGGGCCATGATGATAAGGCGGCAAAACGAGGCTCAATAAGTCTCGTGTGTAGCAACTAGTAAGATAGTTTAAATCGTCTAGTATTTATTTAGTCAGTGTTTCATTAGTTAGCAACGAACGAATTGATTACGCTGTCCTAAGCAATCAATTCGTTTGCCTTGCTGCTGTCTTGTCGCTGGGATCTTTGATTGAATTCATTTGAAAATCGCTCCGATATTCACTCGGCGGTACCCAGCCGTATTTTCTCCAAACATGTTGGACATCGGTGCCGCGTATCCAATGATGGCGGTTGCTTAATTCAGGGCTGATGTCGTAGTGATTATCTAAGTCATAACGCATGATGTGGCTCCCTAGTGAGGTTTAAGTACTGTACAAATATACAGTAAATTTTGCTTTATGGGGAGTGTCCAAGATAAAGATCGATTGAAATAATAATTAGTTGCTAACTTTACATTCGAAGACTATCAATCTGGTTGCTGACAGAGTCTCGGCCGGTTTACATTTCTCATCAAATTCCTGAAAGCTCAATGTGAAACTCGCCCTGCTTGCTGATGTGCATGCCAATCTTCCTGCGCTAGATGCGTGTCTGGCGCACGCGCGCGAGCAGGGCGCAGATCGATTTGCAATTTTGGGTGATTTAGTTGGCTACGGGCCGCACCCAGGAGAAGTCGTTGAGCGTTGTCGCTGGTTGCAACAAGAGGGTGCATTGATCGTGCGCGGTAATCACGATGTTATCCCCGAGGTCGAAGTGGCACCTGATGCAGGTTGGTTTGAGTTGGCGGCTGCGTGGACGCGTGAACAACTCACAGCAAGTCAGCGTGACTGGTTGCAGCAACTACCATTGACTATGTTGTTTGATAAAGTGTTTTTGGTTCATGCGACTGCCGATGCGCCAGAGCGTTGGCAGTATGTATTAGAAGAGCGTACCGCCAACCGAAGCATGCAAGCGGTAGCTCGCCACACCGAAGTTCGTTATGTGTTGGGTGGGCATGTACATGAGCAGTCCTTGTTTTATCGAATCACGGATAGTCAAATGGCGCGCGTGCCTATTAAGGCTAATGTCGCGATTCATGCAAGGTCACAGCGTTACTGGCTGGCGACTGTTGGGTCAGCGGGGCAACCGCGCGATGGCGATACTCGTGCCAATTACGCGATGTTGGACCTGGATGAGGAACAACTCACGTTCCATCGCGTGGACTACGATCATTTAGCTGTCGTTGAGGAAATTCGTGCAGCAGGCTTGCCAGAAAAATTAGCCGTACGTCTCGAAACAGGTTTCTGAGCTCAAGAAACTTTAAAAATTCAGATGTTCATTGGCTTGTGTATGAGCTTGTTGAATTTTTTAGTGGTGCTGTAAATTCAACTGTCACAATACGTTGATCGAAAACATCGAAGCTGAGTTTGCCTTGGTGTGCATGGGCAATTTCCCTGCAGAGACTTAGCCCGAGTCCAGTGCCATCAATCTTGCGGTTGTGAGCGCCATCTCCACGCGAAAATCGATCGAATGCTTTACTTGCGAAATCTTCACTAATGCAATCAGTAGGATTAGATAATCGAATATGAAGTTCACCAGCTTCTGACCAAGCTGCAATATCTATCCAGCCATTAGGCACGTTATATTTCACTGCGTTGGTAAATAGATTGTTCATTAATTGCTGAAATAGTGCGCGATCAGTTTCAAGCATGAGTTTTTTCTGTATCTTTCCTCGTGAAATTAGTGGAGGGTCAAATAAGCTCATATCTTCAACTAATTCATCAAGCATGTCGCTCACATTAATAAATTCAAAATCCAGTTTTAGTTGTCCGCCATCGGCTTGTGCCAACAGTAGTAATTTTTGAGTAATTGATGATAGTCGCTCAATTTCATCCGAGATCATGCGTAGCTGTATCTGAATTTTTGAACCGGACTCAGCTTCGCCTATGGCTCGTTCCACGTACCCCTGCATGATAGTGAGTGGTGTGCGTAGTTCATGAGCGGCGTCACTAGAAAATCGAGACGCCTGAAGAAAGCCGCGCTCTAGACGCGCCAGCATGTTGTTAAATACGTCGATAAATTCTCGGAATTCTTTATCTTCATCCTGATGGTGTACTCGTGTGTTGAGGTCGCGGGTGTCCACTGCACGTAATGATGCTTGTATCCGTTTAATAGGAGCTAGCGTTTTTCTTGTGACGAAAAATGCAGCCAAGATAGACATTGCTAGTGAAAATGGAAAAATCTGTTTAATGGTTCGTATGCGAACTTCCATAAAATCTTCCATGTGACGTCCCGCGGCTTCGGTGTTCACAAGAGAAACAATAATTACTTTGGGGGTGACAAGTTTGGTCGCATTCCACTCAATATTTTCAAATGTGATGATTGCACGTTCAATTTCGGGTGCCTCTTCATCTGATTCCGGTATCGCTACTTTGGTGAGTTGGAATTTTTCAGAAAATGGCAAATTACTGAACGAATAATTTTTATTTTTTTCTGGAATGGCGGTGAATAAGCGAACTTCATTAGGACGTGCGATATTTAAAGTACTCAACAATTCTTCTTTGAGTTGGTCATCCGTTTTTTCTGATAATGATTCTTTCGCCCAGCGCAAATTGGCATTGATTTGGCGTTCTATAAAAACCTTGCGCATCTGATTGCCACCAATCCGTCCTATCAATAGCTGGTTAAGGACGAACATCGCCAGTGTTGTTACGATGAACAACAGAAAAACTTTGGCATAGAATGATTTTGAAAGATCAACCATGGAGAAAGGGGTGATTTTTTAGTAAACGTAGTAATAAAAATTTAGGTCTTACGAAACCGATAGCCTATGCCGCGTATAGACTCAATGGGAAAATTCTTTGGATCGCCTTTACGAGGGTGGATCAATTTTTTTCGAATTCGCTGTATGCAGACGTCGACCACATTGGTCTTGGGATCAAAGTCTAAACCCCATACATGTTTCAGGATTTGGTTACGTGAAAAAATATGATCAGGACTTCTAATGAGGTATTCAATCAAGGTAAATTCGCGTTGGCTCAGCGTGGCCTGATGATCTGACCAAGTCGCTTCGCGAGAGATGCGATTAAGCTGCAAACCATTTTCCTCAATCAGTGAAGCAGTGAGACCTGCTTGTCGATTGATGAGTATTTTTATTCGTGCGATCAGTTCTTCGATGAAAAAAGGTTTGGGCAGATAATCATCTGCTCCGGCTTCAAATCCCTGTAGCCTATCTTGCAGATCAGTTTTTGCGGTTAATAAAACGATAGGCGTTACAAGTCCAGAAGTACGTAGACATTTAAGCACGCTGATGCCATCGAGACTAGGTAGCATCACATCCAACACGATTGCATCGAAGGGTGTCGATAAGGCGCGTTGTAATCCAGCGCTGCCATCAGCCAGATGCTCTGTTTGCATGCCGGCCGAGCTTAATCCAGTCAGAACGAAGTCGGCAATTTTGGTTTCGTCTTCGATTAATAATATGTTCATGGGTTGGATAATCTATGCGTCACGTAAAACAGATATAGCTGCGCCTCGATTTGACGAGTTAATCAATCGTATTCAGCAAATTCATTAGGGGGGGACTGCTTCTATCAGGATCTGTAGCGATACTAACTGATAGCTGTAGGTTATCGGCGCGTTTAAGGCCAGAAATCGTCGTAGGTAAGTGCGGGTTCGTTTAAAAGGAAGGATGATTGTTAGATTTTTATAGCTTTGCCTGTTCAGTAACAAGTGCTTTTTTATTAGCTGCGCGATTGACCAATCGAACGCCCGCACCATAGTTTTCATTCATAAAAATAAATAACTCCTCCAGCAGTTGCAAATCGGCTGTGAAGATTTTTCCAGTGGATGTGGGTCGGCTTCTCACCATATTGGTGCCCATCATGTAATCGATATGTATCCAGACACTTGATGGGTTTAATCCAGTGATTTCGGCAAGTTCAGTCTGAGAAAGGCCTTCACTGCCAGCGGCAATTAGGGAGCCAATAATTCTCAGTCGCTCTTCAAAACTCAGAGCACCAAGTAGGCGTGCAAGTTGTCGATTTTCCATGATCTGCCTCGTCGAATGTAAATATTTCATTACACGGGGCTTACGATGCAAGTTTTAAGTCATTAGTTCAACTAATAATGTTTCGCATTACGCATTTGTAATTACGTGTTGCTGAATATTGGGGAGATTCGCGATATTTTGTTTTCAAAAGAGTATTTTTGACTGGGTGAGTCCATTCAGAGCAGCTAAGTAGTTTAAGCCTGCCACACGCCATAGCCCGCTTCTCTTAATCGTATTGCCAGATCTACTTCCATATACTTAGCGTCTTCATAAGGCATTGGGTTATGTGATTCATACAATTCCGGCAATAACCATAGCCCGTATTCATTAACAAACTTGTTAGCTTGAATGCCTGCTTTATGTCGATCGAAGCGTGTGTCTGGATCGAGCCCTGTCATGCCTACGTAAACGCAGGGTTTGCCGAAAAGATAATTAGGATTGGCTTTCTTGAACTTTGGTTCGTACAGCACGTCTTTGGATAACTCCACGACATAGATGTGATGATTGTTTGCGATCTTCATGTTGACATCATCGGTTTGAATGACATTTTTGTTGTTCGCCAGACCATAAGATTGCCACAACATTCATAGGCGATAAAAAGCATATTGACACAGCCTAGCTCAAGGTTGACCATTCAGTTTCACAAAGAAAAGCAGCCTATTGAAGGGATTTATTTAGGCTTTTAATTGCATAAATTCCAGATTCACGAGGATTTTGATGTCCGACACTGTCACCACCGATGCCATCGACGAGATTTTGACTCGAATGGCCAAGACTGAGGGAGCACTGCTTCCTATTTTGCATGCGATTCAGGCGGTTGAGGGTTATGTGCCTGCTGATGTTGTCCCTCGCATTGCAGACGCACTAAATCTCTCACGCGCTGAAGTGCATGGTGTCATTAGTTATTACCATCACTTTCGTCAAAAGCCAGCCGGAAAAGTCGTTGTGCAGATTTGTCGTGCTGAAGCGTGCCAGGCTGTCGGTGCAGACGCATTCGCGCAAGAAGCAGTGAAAGCACTCGGCTGCGATTTCCATGAAACGAGTAAAGACGGTGCGATTACGCTTGAGCCAGTGTATTGCCTGGGTCAATGTGCTTGTGGTCCATCCGCCATGATTAATGATGATGTGCATGCACGCATGACGATTGAGCGTTTGAAGTCGCTGGTTGAGCGCGCAAGGAGTCAAGCATGAGCGTAAAAATTTTTGTGCCGCGTGATTCGACAGCGATTGCGCTAGGTGCTCATGAAGTAGCGAGCGCCATTACTGCACATGCCAAAAGTAAGGGTGTAGACATTTCTTTGGTACGTAATGGCTCGCGCGGTATGTTTTGGTTAGAGCCCTTAGTTGAAGTTGAAATCAATGGCGAACGTCACGCCTATGGCCCAGTTACTGAAGACGATGTGAAATCCTTATTTGATGCGAATTTCATTCAAGGTGGTCAGCATGCGCTGTCTTTAGGCAAAACAGAGCAGATTCCGTTTTTAAAAAATCAGGAGCGTTTGACCTTCGCGCGCATCGGCATTACCGACCCCGTATCAATAGATGATTACGTGGCGCATGAAGGTTACGTAGGTTTGAAGAATGCGTTATCCCTGACTCAAGAACAAATCGTGCAGCAAGTGACTGATTCAGGTTTGCGTGGGCGCGGAGGTGCTGCTTTCCCAACCGGCATTAAGTGGAATACGGTGCGTGCTACAAACGGTTCGCAAAAATACATCGTCTGTAATGCCGATGAAGGCGATTCGGGTACGTTCTCTGATCGCATGGTGATGGAAGATGATCCTTTCATGCTGATCGAAGGTATGACGATCGCGGGCCTTGCTGTCGGTGCGACCAAGGGCTACATCTATGTTCGTTCCGAGTATCCGCATGCGATTGACGTATTGAATGAAGCGATTGTCATTGCTGAGCAAAATAACTATTTGGGTTCGAACGTTTTAGGCTCAGGCCATGCGTTTCATCTTGAAGTGCGCGTCGGTGCAGGCTCCTATGTCTGCGGTGAAGAAACGGCACTACTAGAAAGTTTGGAAGGCCGACGAGGCATCGTGCGTGCAAAACCACCGCTGCCAGCCATTTCTGGTTTGTTCGGTAAACCGACCGTAATCAACAACGTCATATCACTCGCGTCGGTGCCGATTATTTTTGCACGCGGTGCAGAGTTTTATCGTGACTACGGTATGGGTCGCTCGCGCGGTACATTGCCGATACAACTGGCGGGCAATATCAAACAAGGCGGTTTGGTTGAGAAAGCCTTCGGCATCAGCTTGCGCGAAATGTTGTACGACTTCGGTGGCGGTACGCGTTCGGGTCGTGAAATACGTGCGGTGCAAGTTGGTGGCCCACTGGGCGCCTATCTGCCGCAGTCGGAATTCGATACGCCACTCGACTACGAAGCCTTTTTAGCGATTGGCGGTACCTTAGGTCATGGTGGCATCGTGGTGTTTGATGACACGGTTGATATGCTTAAGCAAGCTCGCTATGCGATGGAATTTTGTGCGGTTGAGTCATGCGGTAAATGCACACCATGTCGAATTGGTTCTACGCGTGGTGTTGAAGCACTCGATAAAGTAATCGCTGGTGAAGAACGTGAACAACAAATTCATCTGGTGCGTGATCTGTGTGATGTGATGTTGAATGGTTCGTTGTGCGCGATGGGTGGCATGACGCCATTCCCCGTGCTATCTGCCATGAATCATTTCCCTGAAGATTTCGGTGCTGACAATAAACAAGCGGGATCTAAGAATAAAGCCAAGGAGGCAGCATGAATAAGCTCAACGATACCGATTACGGCACGCCGCAACGCGAATCAGTGACCAGCGTTACGCTAGAGATTGATGGTGTCAGCATTACGGTGCCCGCAGGTACCTCAGTGATGCGTGCCAGCACCGAAGCTGGGATCAACGTTCCAAAATTATGTGCCACCGATTCGCTCGAGGCATTTGGTTCTTGCCGCGTCTGCTTAGTTGAAATCGAGGGCCGCAAGGGTTATCCCGCATCGTGCACCACGCCGGTTGAAAACGGCATGAAGGTCAAGACTCAAACTCCTAAGTTGGCTGATATTCGTCGCGGCATGATGGAGTTGTACATCTCTGATCATCCGTTAGACTGCCTGACTTGCCCAACTAACGGCAATTGTGAACTGCAAGATGTGGCGGGCTTAGTGGGTTTGCGCGAAGTGCGTTATGGCTACCAAGGTAAAAATCATTTGGATTTGAAAAAAGATGAATCCAATCCTTACTTCACCTATGACGCCTCGAAATGTATCGTCTGTAATCGTTGCGTTCGCGCATGCGAAGAAACACAAGGTACGTTTGCGTTAACGATTGATGGTCGCGGTTTTGATTCGCGGGTAGCTGCCGGTCAGAACGACTCGTTTATGGAATCCGATTGTGTTTCATGCGGCGCGTGTGTGCAGGCATGCCCAACGGCGACCTTGACCGAGAAAAGCGTCATCATGATGGGGCAGGCCGAGCACAGCAAAATCACTACTTGCGCATATTGCGGTGTGGGCTGTGCCTTTAAAGCTGAAATGAAAGGCAATGAAGTGGTGCGCATGGTGCCTTGGAAAGACGGCAAAGCGAATCACGGCCATTCCTGCGTTAAAGGTCGATTTGCATGGGGTTATGCGACGCATAAAGATCGCATGCTCAAACCCATGATTCGTAAAAAAATTACCGATCCATGGCAAGAAGTGTCGTGGGAAGAAGCGATTGGTTATGCAGCGAGTGAATTCCGCCGCATTCAAGATAAGCATGGACGTGATTCCATCGGTGGCATCACTTCGTCACGCTGCACCAACGAAGAAGTTTATTTAGTACAAAAGTTGGTTCGTGCTGCGTTTGGTAATAACAATGTAGACACTTGCGCGCGTGTTTGCCATTCACCGACGGGTTATGGTTTGAAGCAGACCTTAGGTGAATCAGCGGGCACCCAAACCTTTGATTCGGTGATGCATGCCGACGTCATTATGGTGATTGGTGCCAATCCTGCAGTGGCGCACCCTGTGTTTGCATCGCAAATGAAACGTCGCCTACGTCAGGGTGCCAAATTGATCGTGGTTGATCCACGCACCACAGAAATGGTGAAGTCACCGCACGTTCAGGCTGACTATCACTTAAAGCTGAAGCCAGGCACTAACGTGGCGATCATTTCAGCATTGGCTCATGTGGTAGTGACTGAGGGCTTGTGTAGCGAAGCGTATATCGCTGAGCGTTGTGATGAGCAATCCTTTAAGGATTGGAAAGAGTTTGTTTCGCGCCCTGAAAATTCACCTGAGGCCTTGGCAGAAGTTACCGGTGTACCCGCTGAAACCGTTCGTAGTGCGGCACGTTTGTATGCCACTGGCGGTAATGCGGCGATCTATTATGGTTTAGGTGTGACCGAGCATGCGCAAGGCTCCACCATGGTGATGGGCATTGCTAACCTCGCGATGGCAACAGGTAACGTTGGTCGCGAAGGTGTGGGTGTGAATCCTTTACGCGGCCAAAACAATGTGCAGGGTTCATGCGATATGGGTTCGTTCCCGCATGAATTGCCAGGTTATCGTCATATCTCGGACAGCATTGCACGTGCTGAATTCGAAGCGCGTTGGGGGGTCACGCTCAATCCTGAGCCCGGCCTACGTATTCCGAACATGTTTGATGCAGCACTCGATGGCAGCTTCATGGGCTTGTACTGTCAGGGTGAAGATATTGTTCAATCAGATCCGAATACTCAGCATGTTGCTTCGGCGTTATCGGCGATGGAATGCATCGTAGTTCAGGATTTGTTTTTGAACGAAACGGCAAAATACGCTCATGTATTTTTACCGGGTTCATCTTTCTTGGAAAAAGATGGCACATTTACGAATGCTGAGCGACGTATTTCGCGTGTTAGTAAAGTTATGCCAGCTAAAGCCGGTTATTCGGATTGGGAAGTTACGCAGTTATTAGCGAATGCCTTGGGCTATGCGATGAAGTATGCGCATCCATCAGAAATCATGGATGAGATCGCATCGCTGACACCGACCTTCCACGGCGTAACATTCAAAAAGATTGAACAATTGGGTAGTGTGCAGTGGCCGTGTAATGATGCAGCTCCTGAGGGCACACCAATCATGCACATTGATACCTTTGTGCGTGGTAAAGGAAAATTTTTCATTACCCAATATGTACCAACAACCGAAAAAGTTACGCGTAAATTTCCATTGATTTTAACGACGGGGCGTATTCTTTCTCAGTACAACGTCGGTGCGCAGACTCGCCGTACCGAGAACGTGCAATGGCATAGTGAAGATCGATTAGAGATTCATCCGCACGACGCTGAAGAGCGTGGTATTCGTCAGGATGATTGGGTGGGTATTGAATCGCGCTCAGGTCAAACAGTTTTGCGTGCAACGATTACTGAAAATGTTCAGCCGGGCGTGGTCTATACAACCTTCCACTTTCCTGAATCAGGCGCGAATGTGATTACGACCGATAACTCGGACTGGGCAACTAACTGTCCTGAGTACAAAGTCACAGCCGTGCAAGTAATGCCCGTAACTCAGCATTCTGAATGGCAGCGGGAATATCAGGAATTTAATCGCCAGCAATTAGATTTGGCGCATCTTGAGTCTGAAGCGGGTGGAGCGTAACTATCGTAAAGAACGTTAATCATTTATTTGTGAAGCTATCTAGCTATGGCTGATACTTCGTTAGCGCATGAACTCAGCAACAGTGCCGAGTCGCTCAAGCAGGTATCGGTGTTGCGTGTTCGCGATGGGCAGCTAACGAGTGCGACAGATGTGATTGCGGTTGAAGTGCCGGTAGCGCTGGAATACAACGGTATTTCGCATGTCGTGATGTTGGCTTCACCGGCTGATTTAGAAAATTTTGCGTTAGGCTTTTCACTGTCAGAAGGCATTATTCAGCAAGCCTCTGAATTGTATGCCTGCGAAGTTGAAGCGACAGCAGCAGCAGGGTGGTTAGTACATCTAGAGATTGCTGCTGAGCGTTTCATGCTGCTGAAACAGCGGCGCAGAAATTTGGCAGGGCGCACAGGTTGTGGTTTGTGTGGAACGGAATCACTTGAACAAGTCACTCGCTGCACAACCGTGGTGTCGCATCGTCATCACTTTGCCGAAGCAGCGATGTTGAATGGTATGCACGCCATGCAAAATTTGCAGCCTATGCAAAAGCAAAGTGGTGCGACGCATGCTGCTGCCTGGATGACGGCACAGGGGCAGATTGAGTTTGTGCGTGAAGATGTAGGTCGTCACAATGCGCTCGATAAATTGATTGGCGTTATGGCGGAGCAAAAGGAAGATTTCTCTGCGGGTGTCTTACTAATAACTAGCCGTGCTAGTTATGAAATGGTGCAAAAGGCTGCCATCATGAATGTAGGTGTGATTGCGGCAATCTCAGCGCCGACGAGTTTTGCGGTGGAATTAGCTGAGCAAACCGGAGTGACTCTGATGGGCTTTATGCGTGATCACAGTTACGTGATATACACGCATGCCGATCGAGTACGTAGAGACTGAAATAACCAAGCGAGAATAAAAAGGTACGACTATGGATGTAAATAACTTGATCAGAATGGCGAATCAGATCGGTGAATTTTTTGAGAGCATGCCTGATCGCACTCAAGCACTGGAAGATATCGCTTCCCATATCAAGCGTTTCTGGGAGCCGCGTATGCGACGAGCTATTTTAGAAGGCCTTGATCAAAAAAATACAGAAGAATTTAGTGACATCGTTCGTGAAGCGATCACTAGCCATCGACAGTTATTGGCTTAAGGTTCTTAAGCGGCATTCAGTCTGGCTGAATGTGCCGCAGGTTTAAAGAAGGGGCCATGAGTTAATAACTTTTCGGCTTCCTCGACTGGCAAGGGCGCTGCAACTAAGAAGCCCTGGATCTCATCACATCCCATAGCCTGCAGCGCGACTAATTGTTCTTCTGTCTCCACACCTTCGGCCACCACGGCCATCCCTAAAGTTTTACCAATTTGTATCATCGCCTGACAGAGCGGTTCACTTTGATCTTGTGAAGAGAGTGCTTGCACAAACGATTTATCAATCTTCAATACATCCACATTCAATTTTTGCAGATGGGACAGCGAGGAGTAGCCCGTTCCAAAATCATCAATCATCAGTTTCAGGCCCATACCTTCCAGCATACGCAATTCCTCTTGCGTTGTTTTGTCATCACCGATCATGGACGATTCGGTTAACTCAATGGCTATCTGGGATGACGATATGCCATAGCGTTGCATGCTTCGCTCAAGAGCCTCGCGAAACGCACGATCTTTGAGCTGTTTAGCAGAGACATTGATAGAAATAGGTTGAATAGATCGTCCTTCATTCATCCAGCGTGCGATTAATTCGCACGTGCTGCTTGCAACCCAGTTGCCGATGTCGACAATCAAATTCGTTTCTTCCGCTACCGGTATAAATCTATCCGGTGAAACGAGTCCCATGACGGGATGTTGCCAGCGCAATAGTGCTTCGAAGCCGCACAGATAACCGTTAAATGCATCAACGCGCGGCTGCAGATATAACATGAGTTGATTTTCAGGGATGGCTTGTTGCAATGCGGTCTCAAGTGAGACGCGATCACTTAAATGATCCTGCATCGCATAGGTGTAGCGAGCGAAACGATCTTTGCCTGCACGCTTTGCTTCGTACATAGCAATGTCAGCCGCTTGTATTAGCGCTTCCGCCGTTGTCGCATCATCCGGGAAGATGGCGCCACCAATAGAGGCACGCGTACGCATCGTAGCCCACTCACTGCCTTCGCCGGCGGAGCGTAGGCTAGTCAGTAGATGAGAAGCGATTTCTCCAACAACATGAGTATCTTCCAGCGATAGCAGCAGTACCATAAATTCATCACCGCCTAAGCGAATCACATGATCTTGCTTGCGAATGGATTCACGTAATGCATGGGCTATATCAATCAGACACCGATCGCCTTCTTGATGCCCGAGCGTGTCATTTATATTTTTAAAGTTATCGAGATCGATAAACATGACGCCAAATTTTTGATTCATCGCAGTGGCTTGTCGGATGATTTCTGGCAGTTGTTGATTCATCCAATGACGATTCGGAAGCTGAGTTAACGAATCCGTCATCGCTAGAGCATGCAATTGCTGTTCTTTTTCTTTAACGTCCTGGATGTCGCGCAAAGTGACGGCTAAACCCAGATCGGCACGCACAGCACGGCAGTGATACCAGCGTTTATTAGGGATGCCTTGGGGATGGAATTGCACTTCAGTTTCTGCAAATCCATTCGCCATTGCTCCTAGTAGAAACAAGCGCGTAAAGTCAAAATTAGCTTCATCCATTAGCTGGCTAATTGAAGCACCAACTAGATCAGATCGCTTGGCACCGGATGATCGAACGGCTTGTCCATTGCAATCTTCAATTTTAAAATCGACCTCTCCAGCAGCCGGATTCAAAAATTGTGACAGCATATACAGCTCTTCTTGCGCCCCATCTACAGCTAAGCGGAAAGTATTTTGTACGCCTTCTTCGTAGCTCTTTTCCTGGTCACGTTTAAGCTGAAACCAGATGCCAAGAATGCAGATGAATAGAATCAGTATTGTTCCAGAGGCTAAGGTTAGTTTATAAGCACGCTCGGTTTCTTGGTAGGGCTGCATCAGGTTGTCGTGAGTAATGCTGACAAACGTGAGTAGAGGGTAGTGGTTCAAACTGACTGAGCTAAATACACTCAGTTTATTGTTAACCATCATATTCGATTCAAGATCGTAATTACTTGCAACGGTCAAAGGCTCTAGTACTGGAGCTTCCTTTGATGAGTTGTCGATGATCTGATGGTTGAGCCATTCGCCACTGCCAAACTTCATGCCAACGACATCGTTCGGCCCGAGCCTGGTGCCAGTAATGAAATTGGTGAGTTCATCCTGGAGAAATGCGATCGAAATGACGCCAGCAAACCGCCCATCTTTTTTCTGCAAACGACGGGTAAAACGAACCACAATTTTTCCTTTAAGGTAGCCGACTCCCAATGTGGGCTTCTGCACCTTGAGTTTTAGCGATTCGGAATCCCGATGCGAAATAAAGAGTGCTGTTTTCGACAAGTCAGAATTAATGGCCGCTTTGGTTCGCGCACTTCGAACAATCCCTGTTTCGTCGATAAATATAGGGTTAATGACACTTTCTTTGGGTAAGGAGTCAAATAAGTTTTGCAACGCGCCAGACATATTCGGTCCGGAGGCTACAGCTGTCATAAAGAGGGTCAGTTGATCAATTTGCAGAAAAAGGTAATCGATTTGTTTTGCGTAATTGTTGGCAACTGAAGACGCTTCGGACTCGCCTTGTTTGATGAGCAGTTCGTGATCTCTATCAATCTCAGAAATGATCGTCAGCCACAACAGCGACAAGGCAATCACGCCGCCTGCGAGCCATAATTGCACCTTGGATCTCAAAAACTTTTGGGGGGCGCTGCGAGTAGGTAGTTTTTTTTGCAATTCTGACTCCGGCGCGCGTAGTGCGATGTGTTACCAAGTGTCATGAATTTTAACTACTATTTAACAACGAGATATTTAAAATAACGATATAAAAATGAAATTTTGAAGGCAATGCATATAAATCTTTAATTTTTGTTATGCATATGGTTACTAAAGCAGTGAGTCGGAAGATGGTTGTACACTGTCGCACCAATAATAATCAGGTGATTTCAAGCGGTGAGCTGAATCGATATCCAAGAAATTTCAATTTCAACAATGAGGGAGCTGAACTTGTACAAACAAATTAAATTCATGCTGAAGGGTCTGATGTACGTTGCCATGTTGGCAGCCACCCAAGGTGCCATGGCTCAGATTTCTAATGACACGATCAAAATCGGTTTCATTACTGACATGTCCGGTGTCTATGCTGACATTGATGGTCCAGCGGGAGCGGAAGCCATCAAAATGGCGATTGCTGAATTCGGCGGCATGCTGAACGGTAAAAAAATTGAATTTGTCTCGGCAGACCATCAAAATAAAGCCGATATCGCAGCGAGTAAAGCGCGTGAGTGGTTTGATCAGCAAGGTCTAGATATGTTGATCGGCGGTTCGAATTCAGCCACAGCGCTGGCGATGTCTAAAGTGGCTTTAGAAAAGAAAAAGCCATTCATCGCTATCGGTGCGGGTACCTCCCGACTGACGAATGAAGAATGCACTCCCTATACCATTCACTATGCCTACGATACGGTGTCTTTATCGCGTGGCACCAGTGGCGCGCTGGTAAAGCAAGGTGAGAAAGATTGGTTCTTTTTGACCGCGGATTATGTGTTTGGTATCTCGCTCGAAAAAGATGCCTCGGATGTGATTAAGGCGAGTGGTGGTCGGGTTTTGGGTGCGGTACGTCACCCTTTAGCAACATCAGATTTTTCGTCTTTCCTGTTGCAAGCACAAGCATCGAAGGCGCAAGTTCTTGGACTCGCTAATGCCGGCGGCGATACGGTGAACTCTATCAAGGCGGCGAACGAGTTTGGTTTGACGAAAAAAATGAAGATGGCTGGTATGCTGGTTTTCGTTAGCGATATTCATTCCTTGGGCCTGAACGTGACCCAGGGTATGTATCTGACGGATGGCTGGTACTGGGATCAAAACGATGAGACTCGCGCCTGGTCTAAGAAATACATGGCAAAAATTAAGAAGGCTCCATCTATGGTGCAGGCTGCAAATTATTCTGCAGCGACTTTTTATTTGAATGCGGTCAAAGCTATTGGTTCGGATGATGGCGATAAGGTGATGGCAAAAATGAAGTCCACGAAAGTGAATGATTTTTTTGCTAAAAATGGTGTGGTGCGTCCCGACGGTCGTATGGTGCACGACATGTTCTTGATGCAGGTGAAAACGCCCGCAGAATCAAAAGGCGAGTGGGATTATTACAAGCAGGTTCAGGTGATTCCTGGTGAGCAGGCGTTTGTAACGAAAGCAGAAACTAAGTGCGCCCTTTGGAAGTAAGCGTTAGTTAAAAAAGCTAGCAAAAGAGCTGAGCGGACTGATGTCCCCTCAGCTCTTTTTTATTGCGTAGTGATTTAGTAGTTGCGAAACGTGTGCATCAAATCGCGTGCATCAAATTGTCATGCCACCATCAACCGAGTAGAGATTTCCAGTGCTGAAGGTGGAATCATCGGATGCCAGAAATACGACGACTGGTGCAATTTCCTCAGCGGTTGCTAGTCGCCCCATGGGTTGACGAGCGATGAATTGTTTACGTGCTTCTGTGGGATCGTCATAGGCATTAATGCGATCTTGCAGAGAAGGAGTATCTACTGTACCTGGACAAACGGCATTGCAGCGTATGCCTTGAGTTACATAATCTGCAGCGACTGCTTTAGTCAGACCCACTACGGCGGCTTTAGTTGCGCCATACACGAAGCGATTGGGTAGACCTCGAATACTCGACGCAATACTGGCCATGTTGATGATGCTGCCATTTTTCTTGGCGAGCATACCGGGCAAGATGGCTTGAATCATCCAGAATTGTGAACGCACATTTAAGTCAAAGGCCAAGTTCCAGTCGTCATCCGTCGCTTCCAGTACGGTGCCTGCATGAACGAAGCCCGCGCAGTTGAACAAAATATCGATCGCAGGAATTTTTGCAGCAAATGCTTTGATCGCTGCTTTATCCATAACATCCAATACATGAGTATGGATGTTGGCATGACCCTTAAATCGTTCGAGCAATGTGGGATTGATATCAGTGGCCCAGACGGTAGCGCCTTCAGCTGCCATCGCCATCACGCTGGCGTAACCTATACCTTGACCGGCGGCTGTCACTAGCGCAGTTTTTCCTTTGAGGCGCATTTGTTTTTCCGTGAAAGTAAGAGAATAAAAAAACTCAGGCCCGGAAAATATCAACTGATATGCCGGGCCTGAGCGTCATGCTTCAAACGCTAATTCAGTTAGCTTTTGTTGCCGCCTGAAGTCGCATTCAGCAGATAGTTTTGCATGCGTGCCTCTGCAACGGAGTACCACTGATTTTGCTGGGTCTGGAATTTCTTATAGTGCTCGTAGATTTTTTTGAAATTCGCATTTTTTGCTGCTTCCGCATCCATGACTTCTTTGGCAGCTTTTAACGATGCATCCATCACAGCCTGCGGGAAAGCGCGCAGTTTTACGCCACGCTTTAACAAACGCGCGAGTGCTTGTGGATTATTCACGTCGTAATTAGCTTGTACATGGACATGGGCTTCATAGGCAGCCGCTGTGACAGCCGCTTTATATTGTGCGGGTAGGCTTTCCCACTGTTTGGTACCCGTGATGACCGAAATATGGGAGCCCGTTTCCCACCAACCCGGTGTGTAGTAGTAAGGCGCTACGCGATCAAAGCCGAGTTTTTCATCGTCGTAAGGGCCAACAAATTCAGCGGCATCGATCGTGCCTTTTTCTAATGCAGGATAAATATCGCCAGCAGCGATTTGTTGAGGAACGACACCCAATTTTTGCAGAATGCGACCTGCGAAACCGCCAACGCGCATTTTGAGTCCGTTCAGATCTTCAACGCTTTTAATCTCTTTGCGGAACCAACCACCCATCTGGCAGCCCGTATTACCGCAAGGCAGACTGCTGCTGATGCCATACGTTTTTAAGAAGTCTTGATACAGCTCGCGACCACCGCCTGCGTGATACCACGCCATTTGTTGGCGTGAGCTGAGGCCAAAGGGGCCGCAGGTTTCAAAGGTAAATGCAGGATCTTTACCAAAATAAAAATACAGTGCGGTATGGCCCATTTCAACGGTGCCGTTTTGGACGGCATCTAGTACTTGGAGTCCTGGTACCAGTTCACCGGCAGGAAAGGGGCGAATGGTGAATTTGCCGCCAGTGAGCTCGCCTACGCGCTTTGCAAAAAATTCAACACCGCCAAACAGTGTGTCGAGTGATTTAGGAAAGCTGGACGCAAGGCGCCAGTTCAGTGTGGGCAGGTCTGCTGCCATTGCCGGTGCTGTGAGTGCCACTGCCGCTGCGCCGCTGGCGGCCTTAATAAATTTACGTCTTTCCATGCTTGTCTCCCTTATTGTTATGGTGGGGTGTGCTTCGTTATGAAGTATGTGCGCCAGAAATGAGTGCTCTAGGGACACCTAGCTGGACTGCATACGGGCTATTTTAGTCGAGTAAGGTTTTTAGCACTGCAGAATCATCGAGTTCGTCATACCCACGTGCGAGCGTGGCCTTAAAAATTTCCAGCGCATGCTCAGCCATGGGTAAATGACTACCCGCCGATTCTGCCATGCTTAATCCGAGTGCCACGTCTTTTGTCAGGATGTAGGCGTAGGCATGGGGCGAATAATCATTCGCTAGCGCGCGTGGCAAACGATCGTCGAGCATCATTGATTGGCCGCTGGAGGCGCTCATTAAGGCGACTAGTTTTTTCGTGTCTAGCCCCAGTTTTTGACCCAAGGCCACTGCTTCAGAGGCTGCTATCAGGTTCATGCCTGCCACTAGATTGTTGACTAGTTTGTAGCGTGCTCCATCGCCCAGACGTGGTCCCAGCGTGAAAATACGATCCGACAGCGCATCCAGTATGGATTTATTTTGCGCAATCACGTCGCTATCACCGGCTAGCATTAGGCTCATGGTGCCTGCTTGTGCGCGAACTGGTCCGCCTGATACCGGCGCATCCAGCACGGTGTATCCATGCGCTAGTAAGTGTTTGCTGATGGCTTCGGTATCTTCCGGAGCGATGGTGGGTGTGAGGAGTATCGTTTTACCGGCAGCAGCGATACTCGTTACGCCATTTTTATCAAACAGCACTTGATGTGCCTGAGCGGCGTTAACGACGGAGATGATGATGAATTCAACTTTTTCGGCGAGCGCTGCCGGACTGCTTGCGACGTCTAAACCATGTGTTTTAGCTTTGACTTCGACTTCAGTGCGTATGTCGCGAATAACGACATGGAATCCTTTTTTTTGCAGATTTAATGCCATGGCCATACCCATGGAACCTGCACCAATCACCCCGATATTTTTTTTCATTTTTATTATGTCCGGATAATGCTCGAACCATGAGCGGATTGCTGACGTAGACGATTTTAGTCAATCTTTTAATCGCCTAGCTAGCAAGTATAAGGGTTCTCGATGCCGAATAACTCGTTTGCATGGGATTCATGCTTATTGCCAGTATCTGCCTTGATGCTCATGTCGATGGTGTCCATGGTGTCCGTATCCAAAGTAGAAAGATGCTGCGGGTGCAGCATAAATGGATGGGCCAACCATGCGCTGTGCATAAAAAGGTGGCGCATACATAGGTGGGGCATACAAAGGCGGTGCAGCGACGGAGGTTACAACTATTGGTCGTGTAATTACGGGCGCTGATGTAACGATGCTGGTGCTATTCATAGGTGGTGCAGCAACTACTGATGGAGTGACTTGTACCGGCAAATACTGACCGGGATCATTCGGAAGTTGAATGCTGTATTGTTTTCCGCCGTATTCATAAACTACGTTGTAGGCGGTCACACGATTTTCAACACTGATTTGATTCGTACAGCTAGTGACATGGCGCGCAACAGGTGGCGGTGCGCCTTCAATGCTGTCACCAAAAATGGCGCCACCAATCACGCCAGCGGCGGTAGCTAATGCGCGACCTGAGCCACCTCCGATGTTGTTACCGATAGCGCCGCCAGCAATGGCGCCCATGACTGCGCCGGCCCCCGATTTGGGCGCTGCAGTGATGACTTGTGTTTCGCTGCATACTTGTTTGGGAACGCTGACTTGGGTGACTACAGGGGTACTTGATAGCACGCGCGCCATTTCTTGCGATTGTGCGTTTGCGCTGCTAGAAAAAAAAGCTAAGGTGAGGCTGGCTAGTGTAAGGGGTATGGATTGGATAGTCATGGGGCCTCCGGTAAAGGGTGGGTTGTTAGGCCACTCAAACATAGCCGAGCAGATTATTTTTGAATTCACCGATTACATTTGGAAACAATGAAATCATTAAGCCTAGAGTCGGTCCTGAGGATAAGCCTAGAGCTTCCCAGACAAAGATTTCTAAATTAAAAAGTTCAGGCTTATTTTCATAGCGGCAGGTGAATTCGGACTGCGCATATCTCCATGACATAATTCACCCCGCGTCAATCGTGTCATTAGCCGACGGCTATCGCGGTCAATCAACCTTATTCCATTAGAGATAAACGCATGAGCTCACAAAAATTAAAACTTGGATTCATTGGACTTGGCATCATGGGTGGTCCTATGGCGCATCATCTGCTCAAGGCGGGTCATCAGTTATTTACTCATACGCGCAGTAAGACTCCAGACTATCTTCAACAAGACGGAGCGGTTTTGTGTGCGAGTGCAATGGAAGTAGCGCAACAGGCTGACATTGTCTTTTTAATGTTGCCTGACACCCCGGATGTGGAGCTCGTTCTATTTGGTGAAAACGGTGTAGCGCAGGGTTTATCCAAGGGTAAAGCGGTTGTAGATATGAGTTCTATCTCGCCGATTGCGACGAAGGATTTTGCTCAACGCATTGCGGCCATGGGTTGCGATTATGTTGACGCTCCGGTATCGGGTGGTGAAGTAGGCGCGAAGAATGCTGCACTGACGATCATGGTCGGCGGAACGCCATCAGGTTTTGAGCGCATTCAGCCTTTGTTTGAGCTGATGGGCAAAAATATTACGCATGTGGGGGGCCATGGTGATGGTCAGACCGCCAAGGTGGCCAACCAAATTATCGTGGCGTTAAATATCGAGGCGGTAGCTGAGGCCTTGCTGTTTGCCGCCCGTGCAGGGGCCGATCCGGCCAAGGTTAGACAGGCGTTGATGGGTGGTTTTGCTTCCTCGCGCATCCTTGAAGTTCATGGTGAGCGAATGATTAAGCGCACCTTTGATCCGGGTTTTCGCATCGAATTGCATCAAAAGGACTTGAATCTGGCCCTGTCGGCGGCGCGTAGCTTGGGCCTTTCGCTACCCAATACGGCCAGTGCTCAACAGTTGTTTTCGTCGTGCGTAGCGCATGGCGGCAAGGGCTGGGATCACTCGGCCATGGTGAAAGCGCTGGAGGGAATGGCTAATTTTGAGATGGGCTGAGCGTCCTTCGAGGACAGGCGGGTCGACACCCGCCCCCATTTGGCTTATATTTCCGAAAAGGAACTAATTGTCCTCTCTAGTTGAGCAGAGTTCTGTCGATCACTACCCTTATGTACTTCATTGAAGATTAACCACTATGGCCGACGCTGACCAAAAACCTGCTGAAGGGGAAGAGGCCCCCCCACCCGAACCGCCCATAAAATGGAAAAAGGTGGTCGAGGAGGGTCACGCGGGTGCGCATGGCGGCGCATGGAAAATTGCGCTCGCCGACATGATGACGGCGATGATGGCCTTCTTTCTGCTTATGTGGCTCTTGGGTTCGACTGATCAAAATGAGCGTCAAGGTATTGCTGAGTATTTTCAGCCGTCTACCCGACGCGAGCCTGCTTTAGGAGAGGCTGCTGGCTCCAATGGCATGTTGGGTGGCGCATCCATCATTGATCCTGATGGCATTCCTGGACCACCTACTCAAACTCAGCTAATCGAGCGACCAACGCCTAGAACTGAAGCAGGCCCTGGGGAAGATCAGGGCCCATCCGAGAAGGATAATCCCAAGATTTCTAAGTATGGCGAGAATATCTCTGAGCAAATGAAGCAGCAGATTGCTGAACAAGCCAAGCGTGAAAAACTCGACAAGCTGGAACAAGAAATCAAAGAAAATTTATCGAAAAATCCACAGCTTTCGGATTTGCAGAATCAAGTGAACGTGATTCGTGAACGCGATGGTTTGCGCGTAGAGATTATCGACAAAGCGAATTTTTCGATGTTTGGAAGTGGTAATTCCAGTATGAGTCCCAAAGCCGCTGCGCTGATTAATGAGGTTGCGAAATCAGTGGCTAATATGCCGAACAAGTTGTCTGTCAAAGGTCATACCGATAGTTCGCCTTTTCCTGAGGGTAGTGATCGAACCAATTGGTCTTTATCGATAGAGAGAGCTGAGGCTACTCGGCGCATGTTGGAAAAAGCGGGTATGCCATCATCGCGCTTTGAGCGAATTGAGGGTGTCGCAGACACAGCGCCATTCAATGCAGCCGATCCAAATGATCCGCGCAATCGTCGCATCAGTATCACAGTGTTGTATAACGACCCGCCTTCTGCAGCACGCTAAGTTCAACCATTTTTCACCGCTGACGCTGATAATTTGTCAGGGAATTTTTTCGCCATCCAATAGTAAATCCCTGCTCCTGTGACTAAGGTCGAGGCAGCTACATTTAACGACCACGAAAAACCAATAGCCGTCGATGGCGCGTGCGCTATGAGTAAGGCGGCAAGTGGCGGGCCACCGATTTGGCATAGCCCGAACGAGGCAGATAACAAACCGATGATGGCTGATGGTGCTTGAGGATGTAATCGGCGACCGACCTGCATAGCAAAAAAAGTGATCGCAGTAAAAGGTAAGCCGACCAAAATCGAGCCGATCGCAAAACCTAACAAGCTAGGTATCCAGTTGCTTAGTGCAATGCCTACAGCTTGCATAAGGTAGCAGCCCACTAATAGCCAGCGTTGATCGATGCGTGATGGTATGCGTGAGGCGATTAAGGCGCCGACCGCAACGCCTATGCCTAGCATGGGCCAAAACAGATCGGGCCATGCCGAGCCGGGTAGTGCGGTACGTGCTATCACGGGTAAGAAAGTGGCGGTGATGATGTAGCCGAAACCAGCGAACCCATACGCGATAGTTAAGGCCGCTTTTTCGGTGACACTGCCGCTAAGACTACTGCTTGATTTTCCAATCGAGGTTTGCGCTAATTCAACATCGGGATGTGAATATGCGCGCCAGACAAGCGCGGTCATCAGGGTCGCTAATAAGCCAAAGGCTAACCAGCCAACGCGTGAGTGCCACTCGAGTTGCACCATCAAACTCGCCAACAATCCACTCACTGCAATACCGACACCGGGCCCCGCATAAACGATGCCACCAGCAGCAGGTGTGTGTAAGCGTGATAGATGGCCTAAACACCAGCTTGAAGTAAACACAAAAGCTACTGCAGTCACTACACCTGCTAGAAAGCGCAACCAAGGCCACGCAGCGGGAACATCGATTGCCATCATCGCGGTGAGTAGGCAGGTAAGCGCTAACCCACCGCGCACCATGGGTGGGCTAGGAAGTGGCGCCCAACCGTGCTTAGACCATAGCGTCGGTTGTAATGAGCACAGCAAGGCACCTAACAGATAGCCGAAATAATTGGCACTGGCTAACCAGCTCGCGCTGGGAAGATCTAGTACTTTATCGTGCAGCATCATAGGCATCAGCGGCGTAAATGCAAAACGCCCAATGCCCATGGCGACTGCCAATGACAGGGTGCCCGTCAGCGCGAAAATCAGAGGCCGATTTTCGAGTGCGGCAACAGTCGGTGTGAGTGTTGTTGTTTGATCCGTGCTATCAGAAGGGAGCATTGGTAGTGCGCCTACAGCTTCCAGTGATGAGCTCAAGTCGTTTCTCGCCTTCGAGATCAAGCCATTGCTTGAAGCTTCCATTGCTGCGATCGAGTGTGACGTGATCACCTAGAACAGCGAAACCATATTTTTTAAACATCGCAGGACGAGAGATTTCGAGAACAGGTCCGGTGATCGTTAGCGTACCTTTACGATTTTGCGAGATCGTAAATTCGCCGGGATACCAGCCAGTTTTTTCGTCGAAATCAAATTCTGCTGGCATGGTCATAGCCTCGACGTCAAAAGGCTGACCAAGCCCATTCGTTGGACGGCTAACTTCAACTTCGCAAATGACGGTTAACAGGCCTTTCTTTTGAAAACCCGTTTTAGATTCTTCACCCCAGCGCAATAGGCCAGTAGCGGTGAGGGCTCCGAGTACGACGGCAATGATCAGAAGCAGGACTAGGATTACCTTGGACTTGGTCATGACGCGTCTCCGTAGTTTTAAGACTTATTTATAGTTAGGCGTTGTTGAACATGTTCCAGCAGACCTTCACATGCATCTTCAATCAGGTCAAGCACATGCTCGAATCCTGCATCGCCACCGTAATACGGATCAGGCACGACAGCGGCCTGATGATTTTTACAAAATTCGGTTAGTCGACGCAGTTTACGTTGGTGTTCAGGTGGACAATTTTCTTGGGCTAGGGCCAGGTTATCCCAATCCATCGCCAATAAAAGGTCATGCTGTTCGTAATCTAGGTCGCTAATCTGTCTTGCTCTCAAGCCTGACAAATCATAACCTCGTTTTATGGCATGTTTTTGACTGCGTGTATCGGGCGGGCTTCCGGGGTGATAATTATGGGTGCCTGCCGAATCGATATGTATTTGCTGATGAAGGCCGCGCGCTTGTACCAAATCACGAAAGACACCATGTGCCGTCGGGCTACGACAGATATTACCCATGCATAGAAACAGCAGGCTAAAGCGTGGTGTTGAACGAGTAGTGTTCATGGCAGCGTTGCAGTGCGCGGTCTGTGCGTTGTTAAGTTAAATAGCGGTGCCAAAAGCCCAGCCAATCAAGCTGGTTACCAACATAGCCGCTACACCCCAGAAGGCAACACGTAAGCCACCCTTTAGCATTGAAGCGCCGCCAACACGCGATGCCAAACTTCCCAAGATCACCAGGCCTAACAATGAGCAGGCACCGACTATTTGCTGCAACAAGAGCAATGGGGCAAGGGCCGCGACGATGAGTGGAAGTAAAGCGCCCCCTGCAAAACTAACGGCGGATGTCCAGGCTGCTTGTAGTGGTCGCGCTGTGCCAAATTCAGTGATGCCTAATTCTTCGCGTGCGTGAGCGGCTAAGGCATCATGCGCAGTCAGTTGTGATGCGACTTCGCTAGCGAGATCATGTTTTAAGCCACGGCTGACATAGATGGCGGTGAGTTCTTTGTGTTCAGCCGCGGGATCTTCTTCCAACTCGAGACGTTCGCGTGCCAGATCGGCTTGTTCGGTATCGGCTTGGGCTTGCACTGAGACGTATTCACCGGCGGCCATTGACATCGCTCCTGCAATCAATGAGGCCAGACCTGCGACGAGTATGGAATGATGACTCGCATTTGAGGCTGCGACTCCGAGAATTAAACTGGCGGTAGAAATAATCCCGTCATTAGCACCAAGTACGGCTGCACGCAGCCAGTTAATGCGGTGCATACGATGAGATTCATGATGAAGTCTTGACATGGCGATATGGGTCGATATTAGGCGATTCGTGAACAGGACTAAGCTTACCTGAAGTTCTTATTTTTCATACGGAAGCTGATATAAGCGATGAGCTGAGTCACTGCTTAGGCTTACATTGTGCAGGTGCCATGCAAGACTTCAGTGGCAACTAGTACGAAGGGTTTTTTGGGTCCTTTATCTTGCAAGCGAACTTCGAAAAATTGACTTTGCACACGACCACTGCTGCGAGTAGAGAGTGCTTTGTATGAGTTTTGTGGTGAGCCTAAATCCAGTACGGTGATTTTCCATCCGGAGTTACTAACAAAGCGACCCATCATTAAACCTTTGTCACGCTGAACAATAAATTCAGCGCCGACTACTGTTTCGTAATAGTTCTTTTTTCCTGCCAGAGCTTCTAGCGCACCCTCAGCGCTGACTTCAGAGGCGCCTGTAATAGTGCAGGTCAGATCACTTTCTGCATAAGCCGAATGACTCGCGAATAGTGATAGCAAGCTAGCGATAAAAAATAATTGGCGCATAAATAGAAAAGTTATTGTGGCTGAGTGAGTGGAGATAAAAATCACGAGCTGAGCCAGCGTGTGATGACATGACCGATATCGTCGATTTCTTCTTCGCAGACGGAGTGTGGCATGGAATAGTCTTTCCATTCGACAGAGTAGTCTAGGCTTTTCAGAAAATCGCGCGACGTTTCAGCACGAGCGATTTGAACTACCGGATCCACTCGGCCATGCGCCATAAAAATCGGCGTGGAAAAATTAGCGTCACTGCGCTCAGCAGGAAGTTTGTCTGCGAGCGGAAGATAACCTGACAAACACAGCATGCCAGCGAGTTTTTTTGAATAGCGCAAGCCAGTTTGTAGCGTCATGGCGCAGCCTTGTGAAAAACCAGCTAGGATAATGCGTTTTGCGGGTATGCCTCGTTCAATTTCACGCGCGATCAATTGTTCGATTTGTTGTTGAGATTTTCTCAAGCCGATTTCATCTTCGCGTCGTACTAAGTCCATACCCAAAATATCGTACCAGGCACGCATGACGTAACCGTTGTTAATCGTGACAGGTATGGTTTCTGCGTGTGGAAAAACAAATCGAATCTCAGGACATTCAGAAAGATCAAGCTCGCGGACGATGGGCACGAAGTCATTGCCATCAGCACCTAAGCCATGCATCCAAATAACGGCCGCTTGAGGATGATCGCCAGTAGCAATCTCTACAGTTTCTAGTAGTGACATGGTGAGTAGCTTTCTTTACTCGTAATGATGGAAATGGCGCAGCAAGAATTTTTAAAATAATTATTTTGTGCGCAGTGCTGATTTGGGACGAAACGCCTTGCAGACAGTCTCTTGTGTTTCGATATACGGCCCACCGATTAAATCGATACAGTAGGGAACCGCAGAAAAAATACCGGGAACTATTGCTTTGCCCGACTCGTCTTTTAATCCTTCGAGAGTTTCGCGTATCGATTTGGGTTGTCCGGGAAGATTCATGATCAACGCCGCATGCTCAGGTGTTTCGCGAATCACAGCGACTTGACGCGAAAGAATAGCTGTCGGCACGAAGCGCAAACTAATTTGGCGCATTTGTTCACCAAATCCCGGCATGGGCTTGGTTCCCACTGCCAGCGTTGCTTCGGGCGTGACGTCACGTCGAGCAGGTCCGGTGCCTCCTGTGGTTAAGACGAGATCGCATCCGATATCGTCAACCAGTTCAATTAAGGTTTTTTCTATGGTGGACTGAACATCCGGTATTAGCCGAGTTTCCATTTGCCAGGGGCTGCTTAACGCCTGTGCAAACCAATCTTTGAGTGCGGGCACGCCTTGATCTTCGTAGACTCCCGTCGATGCTCGATCAGAGATGGATACTAAGCCTATGAGTAATTCGTCAGGATGATTACGCGTCTTCTTCATCGTCATGCTCGTGCGGGTGGTCGGCGTTGTGCGAGTCGTTGGTTGATTTTTTCAACTCTTTGAGTAACTGAAAAATTTCGCGATAAGCTTTAGGAGGTTTTTGCTCTGCTTGTTCTTTACGTGCGTTGCGTATCAAATTGCGAACATGCTGAATATCTAACTCAGGGTGTTTCTCGCGCAACGCAGTCAGAGCATTATCATCAGCGAGCAAACGATCGCGCTGTCGCTCTATGGCATGCAAAGCGGCTGTTTCAGATTTAGAACTTCCGTGCCAGCTATCAATGGCGGTTTGAATGATGGCGACTTCGTCGGGTTCCAGTGTGCGCATTTTTTTGCCGACGTACTGCATTTGCCGACGTCGACCTTCATGGTCGGTAATTTGCTGGCATTCCAAGATGGCTTCAAGCACATCCTCAGGCATGGGGACGCGTTTGACACGATCGCTGGGGGCAGCCACAAGCTCGGCGCCCAACTTTTGCAGGGCGGTCATGTCGCGTTTGAGTTGAGATTTAGAGGGGCGCTCGTATTGCTGCTCGAATTCACTAGACTGGAATCCGACGGCGCCGCGATTAGCATTAGGCATGATGGGCAGCGTATGTCGATTGTCAACGGCTGCTATGATACCCGCTTTGCTACCTTCTTATGAAAATGCCCCATGACTACTTCCACCTTTACATATAGCCAAGATCACCTCAAAGAGATCGCCAGCGACGTGCTTCGTTTTGCGCGGGAAAAAGGAGGATCGGATGCGGTTGTTGAGATTAGCGAAGGTCAAGGGCTGTCGGTGACTGTGCGTAAAGGCAAAGTCGAGACCATAGAGCAGAACAAAGACAAAGGTATTGGTGTCACCGTATTTCTTGGCGAAGGTAAAGCTATTCGTCGAGGGAATGCGAGTACGTCTGATTTTTCAACCAAAGCGTTGAAAGATACCGTCGAAGCTGCTTACAACATTGCACGCTTTACGGCAGAAGATGACTGCGCCGGTTTGCCAGAACCTGAATTACTTGAAACGAACCCTCGCGACTTATCGCTGTTTCATCCGTGGCAGTTGTCAGCGAGTGAGGCTGTTGATTTGGCTATGCGAGCAGAAGCCGCTGCCTTTGCGGTGGACAAGCGCATCACGAACAGCGAAGGCGCGAATACTTTTGCTCAACAATCACATTTTGTGTTGGCCAATTCGCGTGGGTTTATTGCGGGCTATCCGTATTCGCGTCATTCGCTATCGGCATCACCGATTGCGGGTAAAGGTAACAACATGCAGCGCGATGGATGGTATTCCTCTGACCGGAATCCTAAAAAATTAGCCGATCCTGAAGCGATTGGCCGCTACGCTGCTGAGCGCGCATTGTCGCGCTTGAATGCTCGTCAGCTTGATACGCGTAAGTGCCCCGTGTTATTCGAAGCACCTCAGGCGGTAGGCTTGCTGGGCTCTTTTGTGCAGGCAGTTTCTGGTGGTGCGCTGTATAGAAAATCGACTTTTTTGACGGATTCTTTGGGTACGGAGATCTTTGGTCCGGATATACAAATCATCGAAGATCCCCATCAGTTAGGTGGAGTCGGCTCGGCCCCCTTTGATGAAGAGGGCGTTCGTACGCAGCGACGCGAGGTTGTGCGCAATGGTGTGTTGCAGGGTTATTTTCTATCCACCTATTCAGCTCGCAAGTTGGGTATGACGACCACTGGCAATGCGGGTGGCTCGCATAATCTTGAAATACGCTCAACTCGTACGAAACCCTCGGATGATTTTCGTGCGATGCTAAAAAAAATGGGCAATGGATTGCTCGTTACTGAATTGATGGGGCAGGGTTTGAATTATGTCACCGGGGATTATTCTCGCGGCGCTTCGGGCTACTGGGTCGAGAACGGTGAAATTCAATATGCTGTTGAGGAAATCACCATCGCTGGAAATATGCGCGACATGCTAAAAAATATCGCGGCCATCGGTAGTGATGTACTAGTACGCGGCACAAAAAATACGGGCTCAATTTTGATCGAAAGTATGACCATCGGTGGTTCATAACTTTTCTGCGTTCTGAGTTTTTTTAACCCGGATAGTCGCTGACTGTCCGGGTTTTGTTTTGTATCAACCTGATTTTTCACAATAGAACCCATTGATCTATCTATATTGCGTTACTGCAACGAAAATCATCGATTGGGTTGTTTGCTATTGTGCGGACCTTATGGGTTTAAAACTGCGGCGCATACACAACAATTAATGCTACAAAAAATCGGCTTCATAGCCGCAAGAAAGTTTGCTTAATCGCGCAGAAATGTTTGTCTCAATGCGCTTAAACAACACACTGTTGTCAACGCTCTCTCTCACCTTGCTGGTCTCTAAGCTCCCCACCTAGAATTGCCATTGTTTTAATAAAGACAATGCATTTTCGCAAAATTCCCGGGCAGCGGATTTGCATCTTGTATCAGGCTCGGTATAAGGGGGACACACATGCAACGTAGAGAATTTATTAAAAAGGCGGCAGCTGGTGTAACGGCTGGCGCATTGGCAGCACCCGCTATCGCACAATCAAGTCCTGCAGTCAGTTGGCGTTTGGCGTCCAGTTTTCCCAAATCGTTGGACACCATCTTTGGGGCGGCTGAAATGCTTGCAAAACGAGTCGCCCAGCTCACTGATGGAAAATTCATGATCCGTACTTTTCCTGGTGGCGAGTTAGTGCCTGCGCTGCAGGTATTCGATGCCGTTCAAGCAGGCACAGTTGAAATAGGACATTCGGCGTCGTACTACTACTTTGGCAAAGACGCTACCTTTGCGTTTGATACTGCGATTCCTTTTGGCCTCACATCACGTCAGCAAACCGCCTGGATGGATCAGGGCGGTGGTCGCCAGTTGATGCGTGAATTCTTCCACGATTTTGGCGTGATTAATTTTATGGGTGGGAACACCGGTTGCCAGATGGGTGGATGGTTTCGCAGAGAGGTGAATACGCCACAAGACCTAAATGGTTTGAAGATGCGTGTGGGTGGTTTTGCTGGCCGAGTGATGCAAAAGTTGGGTGTCGTACCGCAGCAAATTGCCGGTGGTGATATTTATCCGGCACTGGAAAAAGGCACGATTGATGCGGCTGAGTGGATTGGCCCGTATGACGATGAGAAACTTGGTTTCAACAAAGTAGCGCCGTTTTATTACTCACCAGGTTGGTGGGAAGCCGGAGCTCAGTTGTCGTTTTATGTGAATCAAAAAGAGTGGGATAAATTGCCTAAGGAGTATCAGGCTGCGCTAGAGGTAGCCACGTACGAGGCGCATGTGGTTATGCAGGCCATGTACGACGCACGCAATCCTACGGCCTTGGCACGATTGATGAAAAACGGTGTCAAGCTGCGTAGTTTTTCAAAAACGATTTTGGATGCATGTTCTAAGGCGGCTAACGAAGTGTTTGATGAAGAGTCGCAGAAAAATCCAAAGTTCAAAAAAGTGTTTGAGCAATGGCGCCGTTTCCAGCGTGACCAAAATCAATGGTATTCGGTGGCAGAGCTTCCCATTCAAAGTTATCTGGTCAGCCGTAATCGCTGATAACCGGCGACTGAAATTTGTCTATCTGACAGATTGCCTTTAGTCGTATCTAAAACCGTTGCTTACGCAGCGGTTTTTTTTCGCGCTAATTTTTGGAATAAAAAAAGCCAGATCCTTTTGGGATCTGGCTTGATTGGGAAAAATCCTCTACTTCTTGTCAGGTTCACCCATATTCAGTTTGAGATCGTTACTTCCCTCTTTATCGCTATCGAGATTGAATTCCAGTTTAGGTGCCTCCGAATCTAAATTAGACCCAGGCATTTCAACGTTCAATTCAATTTGTTCCTTCATGTCTGTTTTACTATCGACAGAAATCATTTTTGGGAACGCAATGATGAGAGCAACTGTGACTAATTGAATTAAAACAAAAGGTACGGCCCCCCAGTAAATATCGGTGGTTTTGACTTCTTTGGGTGCCACCGAGCGCAAGAAGAACAATGCAAAACCAAACGGTGGATGCATAAATGATGTCTGCATATTCACTGAGAGCAGAACGCCAAACCAAATTAAATCAATACCCATTTTGTCAGCGACAGGGCCGACTAGTGGTACCAAAATAAAGGCCAGCTCAAAGAAGTCGAGGAAAAAGGCGAGAACAAAGAAAAGAATGTTCACAACAATGAGGAAGCCCGCATTGCCGCCAGGCAGCGATGTCAGCAGATGCTCAACCCACAGATCACCGTTCACACCTCGGAATACCAATGAGAAGACGCTGGAGCCAATCAGGATAAACAACACAAAGCAAGCAAGGCGCGACGTTGAATTCATGGCTTGCTTGAGCAAATCACCTGACAGTCGGCGGTTCAAGAACGCCAGAATCATGGCTCCCAACGCGCCCATGCCACCACCTTCAGTCGGTGTAGCGATACCGACAAAGATGGTACCTAACACCAGGAAGATCAGCGCGAGTGGTGGAACCAATACAAGAACAACTTTTTCAGCCATGCGTGAAAACAGGCCGAGACTGAGTTTCTTGTTCGCCAGTGCCATCGCGTAGGTAATTACAACGCCCACCACGCCGCTATAGACCCCGATTTCATCGGCGGCCAGTTTGGTATTGGCGGCGAGATGGAATTTGCCAAATGCCCAAGCGATACCGACGCCTATAGATAAGAGCACGAGCAGTGAAGGTACGCCGCTGGAACCATTGTCTTCGCGCAGATTGCGCGCTTCTGGCGGCAATGCTGGCAGTGCGTTTGGCTTGGCTATGGAGATGAAAAGGATATACAGCGCATACAACGCGGTCAGGAAAAATCCTGGAATGAACGCCGCTTGATACATGTCACCGACCGAACGTCCAAGCTGATCGGCCATAACGATGAGCACTAGTGATGGCGGGATAATTTGTGCCAGCGTTCCGGAAGCAGCGATAACGCCGGAGGCGATCTTTTTATCGTAGCCATAGCGCAGCATCACTGGCAATGAAATCAGGCCCATGGATATAACGGATGCTGCTACTACACCTGTGGTGGCTGCCAACAAGGCGCCCACAAAAATCACTGCATAAGCGATACCGCCGCGTAGCGGGCCAAACAACTGGCCTATGGTGTCGAGCAAATCCTCTGCCATGCCTGAGCGTTCAAGAATCAAGCCCATGAAGGTGAAAAAAGGAATCGCTAACAAGGTGTCGTTAGCCATAATGCCAAACAGACGATTAGGTAGTGCCTGCAGTAGTTCGGGTTTAAGCAGGCCGACTTCGATACCTACTAGACCAAACAGCAGACCGTTTGCAGCCAAAGAAAAAGCCACCGGGAAACCCGATAGCAGGAACATGATGAGGGTGCCGAACATGATCGGAGCCATGTTCGCAATCAGAAATTCAATCATTTATAAGCCTCGATTTGATCAGTTAAGTTGATTCGCGGCTTTGATTGCCTCGATCTCTTCTTCGGGTGTAGCCGCTTGTTTTTCAAATTCGCTGGCATCGACCAACCCCATCAAAAACCCAATGCGCTTTATCAGCTCGGATATTCCCTGCAGAGTTAGTAAGAAAAAGCCAACGGGAATAAGCGTTTTGGCGGGCCAGATAATTAAGCCGCCTGCATTACTCGACACTTCCTGATTGCGAATCGACTCGTACGCAAAGGGAATAGAAAAATAAAGAATCAGTAGCGTTGCTGGTAACAGAAAGAATGTGAAACCAAACACATCGACCCACACTTGAGTACGTTTGGAAAATCGACCCACCACCACGTCGATACGAACGTGTTCGTTTCGTTTGAGCGTGTACGCTGAGGCCAAAAGAAAAATGGCACCAAATAAGTACCACTGGATTTCTAGCCAAGCATTGGAACTACTATTAAATATATAGCGGACGAGCGCATTGCCGCTACAGATCAGCACGGCGAGGAGCAATGCCCAGCTGATTGCCAGTCCGATTTTTTCATTGATTGCGTCAATGAATCGGGAGAAGGACAATAAAGATGACATAGTCAGTTTTCTTTCGCGAAAGATTCATGGGGCGTAGGAAGGCGCTGATAGAAGAAGAACGCTGACCTGGATCTCGCGTGCGGAGATTCAAGTCAGAGATCGTCGGATCTGGAATGGCGTGGCCAGAATTGGCGCAAGCCGTACCAAAAGTTAACCAGAGTCTCCCTTATTCTTTTTTTTCAGACGGGTTCGTCGCTGCAAGCACGCCGTATTGACTACTGCCAGGCGGGGCTGAAACAAGCGTGAACAAAATTTAGCCGCTTTTTAGCAGATATACAAATGCTGCTATGCAACAGCGGCTAATTAACTTTACCGATCTCGTTTTTTTTAATCTCGGAGACGTTTTATCACAACATTGCCACGAGGCGGTTCTGAAAAATAAAATACCGCGATATTTGTATCGGTATGGCGAAAGGAAATTATTTTAGTCGACTGCGAGCCCGCTTTATGGCCTCAACCACCTGAGCTGGAGCCGTTCCGCCCGGGTGGTTGCGTGCGGCCACCGAGCCTTCCAGAGTCAGTACGCTAAAAATATCATCATCAATCAGCGGGGAAAATTCGCGCAATTCGGCGATAGACAGATCAACCAGGTCACATGAGCGCTGCTCACAAGCCCTAACGGCCTTGGCGACCGCTTCATGGGCATCCCTGAATGGCAGCCCTTTTTTAACCAAGTAGTCTGCAAGATCGGTCGCGGTTGCATAGCCTTGCAATGCAGCGGCACGCATGGCGTCAGGTTTGACGGTAATGCCGGACGCCATGTCAGCGAAAATCCTCAAGGTATCGATGACGGTATCGACGGTATCAAATAAAGGTTCTTTATCTTCTTGATTATCTTTGTTGTAAGCCAGCGGCTGAGCTTTCATTAGCGTCAGCAAGGCGACCAAGTGTCCATTCACTCGGCCAGTTTTGCCGCGAGCGAGTTCGGGAACATCGGGATTTTTTTTCTGCGGCATGATCGACGAACCGGTACAGAATCGATCAGCAATATCGATGAAACCTACGCGCGGACTCATCCATATCACCAGCTCTTCTGACAGCCGTGAAATATGCGTCATCACTAGCGCCGACGCTGCGCAAAATTCAATGGCGAAATCGCGATCCGAAACGGCATCAAGGGAGTTGTGGCAAATGTCCTCAAAGCCCAATGTTTTAGCGACGCGCTGCCTATCAATCGGAAACGTGGTTCCTGCGAGCGCTGCGGCACCCAGAGGCAGTCGATTGACGCGCTTGCGGCAATCCATCATGCGTTCAGCATCGCGATTAAACATTTCCACATACGCCAGCATGTGATGACCGAAGGTCACCGGTTGTGCGACTTGCATATGGGTGAAGCCCGGCATGATCGTGTCCGCGTGTTGCTCAGCGAGTTGTAAAAGTGCGATCTGCAGGTTTTTCAACAAATCGTGGATATCGTCAATAGCAGAGCGCAGGTAGAGCCGAATATCGGTGGCGACTTGATCATTACGTGAACGGCCAGTGTGCAGTCGTTTGCCAGCATCGCCAACCAGTTCGGTTAAACGTTTTTCAATATTTAGATGTACATCTTCCAGATCAAGCAGCCACTCAAATTTGCCGGCTGAAATGTCTGCTTGGATTTGAGTCATGCCACGCACAATCTCAGCGTAATCTTGTTGGCTAATGATTTTTTGATGCGCCAGCATTTCTGCGTGTGCTAGCGATCCTTGAATGTCGACCTTGGCTAGCCGATAGTCAAAAAATACGGAAGCGGTATAGCGCTTGACTAAATCGGACACGGGCTCTGAAAAGCGTGCCGACCAGGCTTCGTCTTTTTTGGAAAATTGATCTGACATGTGGGTCTCAAGAACGTTAAGTGGCTGCGATTATAAAGTATGACGTCGACTCTTCCAGTCTCAGTAGAGCGATCGCATTCGTAGAATCATCCTGATTTCAGCTTAGCCGGTATTTCTCAAACCTGCAGCTACGCCATTGATTGAGAGATGAATGCCGCGATGAACCCGAATATCCGATTCACGACCTTGTTCATTCCAGCTTCGGTGGCGTTTGATTAATTCGACTTGCAAGTGATTCAGCGGATCCAGATAAGCAAAGCGATTTTTAATTGAACGCGCCAGCGTTGGATTATTCGCTAGGCGCTCTTTGGAGCCAGTAATCAACGCCAAGCATTCGCAAGCGAGTTCGTGCTCTTGCGAGATGCGTTTGAAAATGCTGTTACGAAGTTTTTTATCCTTCACCAAGCTCGCATAACGCGATGCTACGGCCAGATCAGTTTTTGACAGCACCATGTCCATATTCGACAGCAAGGTCGAAAAAAACGGCCATTCTTTAAACATCGCACGAAGCAATGTTATTTTTTTTGTTTTGGGTCCCGTACTTTCATCTGACAGCCAACTTTGCACTGCACTGCCGAATCCATACCAACCAGGTAGCAATAAGCGACATTGCCCCCAAGAGAAACCCCAGGGAATAGCGCGCAGATCTTCGATGCGACGAGTTGATTTGCGCGAAGCAGGGCGCGAACCGATGTTAAGTTCGGCGATCTCAGCAATTGGGGTGGCTGAGAAAAAATAATCAGTAAAGCCCGGTGTTTCATAGACCAGATGGCGATACGCCATATAAGCGTTATCGGACAAAATTTCCATCGTGTTTTCAAAGTTGGCTAATTGTTTTGCATGTTTGCCTTCAGCTTTTAGTGGCGTCAGGCTGGCTTCCATAACCGCAGCCACTACCAGTTCGAGATTGCGTCGACCAATTTCAGGGTTGGAAAATTTTGATGCAATGATTTCGCCTTGTTCTGTCAGTCGGAACTGACCATTCACCGTACCTGCTGGTTGCGCGAGAATAGCTTCATGGCTGGGGCCGCCGCCGCGTCCTACCGTGCCACCGCGGCCATGAAATAAACGTAATTTCACGTTGTGTTTTTGAAAGACGTGAACCAACCCGACTTCGGCTTTATAGAGCTCCCAGTTTGAAGTGAGAAAACCACCATCTTTATTGGAATCCGAATAGCCGAGCATGACCTCTTGCAACTCACCCTGTTGGCGTACCAGTTCGCGCACGGCAGGAATAGCGAGCCATCCATTCATGATGTCGGCAGCATTGCGAAGATCGGGGATAGTTTCAAACAGAGGAATGACCATCAATTCGGAAACAGCTTTGGTTTCTGCTGAGCCTACTCTCAGCAAACCCGTTTCTTTTTGCAGTAATAAAACTTCCAATAGATCCGAAACGGTTTCGGTATGCGAGATGATGTAGTTTCGAATAGCGCGCGAACCAAATTGCTCACGAATTTTGCGCGCCATAGAAATGACACCTAATTCACTGACAGTCTCATCCGAATAGTTGACGTAAGGTGAGTACAGCAGACGAGGCTGAGCTAGTTCGGATTGCAATAGAGAGAGCTTTTGCTCTTCAGTGAGTGCGGCGTAGTCGTGGCAAACATCGGACTTCTTAAATAATTCGCTGATGACGCGTTGATGAATATCTGAGCTCTGGCGCATATCGAGCGTCGCTAGATGGAAGCCAAAAATCGTGGCTGCCCGCCGTAGAGTATTTAAGCGAGGGCGCGTGAGAGGTAAACCATGATTCGCACGTAGCGAATCACCAATCACATCCAGATCAGCGATAAATTCTGTAATGTCGTGATAGGGCTCCATAGCGCCAACTTCTTGACGCAAAATATTAATCACACCGAGTTTGCGCGCGGTAGCAGCAAGTCGTGCGTAGATGGTGATCAGCGCACGCCGATACGGTTCGTCAGTACGATGCGGCGAATGATCCGGCGAGTTATCCGCCATCAGCTGAAGTTCGGAGCTGACCGATACCAATAAGGTCGAAATAGATAGCTCCGCGCCCAGCGCGTGCACTTCATCTAAATAAAAATCCAAAATCGTGGTTGATTGCCGCGACATGGCGCGGATCATGGTGTCTGAATTTACATTCGGATTGCCATCGCGATCACCTCCGATCCAACTACCCATTTGCACAAAAGGCGGTAGCGACACACTGCGTGTATGGGGATATTGTTCGGCGAATTCAGTTTCTATGTCTTCCATTAATGCGGGTAATTCACGCAAGAAGGTGATGCGGTAAAACGAGAGTGCATTTTCGATTTCATCATCGACCGTAAGCTTGGAATAACGCAGCATGCGGGTCTGCCATAGCTTGGCAATTTCTGCGTGCAAGAGTTGCGTATTGCGATTTTTTTCTGCGGGTGGCAAGGGCAAATCACGCGCAGCCAGTAAACGCGCAATCTCGCGACCGGCATTCAAAATACTCTTGCGCTGCACTTCGGTTGGATGCGCAGTCAACACGGGAGAAATCAGCGCATCGGTAAAAAATCCCTGCACGGCTTTACCTGAGACACCGGACGCATCGAGTTTAGATAGCGTAGCCGCCATGCTGCCTGCCTGAGCCGCCGAGCCAGCCAACAAGTGGGAGCGACGTCGACGGTTGTGATGTTGGTCTTCGGCGATGTTAGCCAAGTGCGAAAAATATGAAAAAGCACGCACCACCGAATTGGTCTGGTCACGCGTTAGTTTTTTTAATAAACGATCGAGGTCGGCACCTGCCTCGGGGTCGGATTCGCGCCGAAAGCGAACAGCGGTTTGCCGTATCGTTTCAACGATCTGATACACCGCATCACCTTCTTGATGCCGAATCACATCACCCAGCAATCGGCCTAGTAATCGTATGTCTTCTTTGAGGGGGGCGTCTTTGTCCAGAGTCTTGGTTGAACGAGCCGGAGTTTTCTTGGAGATGGCCATGGCAGGGGTATGCTTTCAGCTTGAGTCATCGTCGCTCCGGCTTTTGGCCAGGCGACGCAAGGGGCGCATGATAAAATCCGCCGAATTTTTCAGCATTACCAATTACTAACCGGGTCGACGACTATCCGTATCGGCCACGAACCAGAGAGGCCGCATTGAAAGCATCGTTTTCCGGAAAATTGGTGATCGCCTCACGTGAGAGCAGGCTCGCTATGTGGCAAGCTGAAACTGTTCAGGCACGCTTACTTGAATTATATCCGCACAGTACGGTAACGATTCTTGGAATGACAACGCGCGGTGATCAAATTCTTGACCGCACCTTATCGAAAGTCGGTGGCAAGGGCTTGTTCGTCAAAGAACTTGAAGTCGCTATGCAAAATGGCGAAGCTGATTTGGCCGTGCATTCGCTTAAAGATGTACCGATGGAGTTGCCCGAGGGCTTTGAGCTGGCAGCAGTTCTGGAGCGCGAAGACCCGCGCGATGCCTTTGTCTCGAATACCTACAGCAGCCTAGAAGACTTGCCGGCCGGGTCCATAGTTGGCACCAGTAGCTTGCGCCGTCAGGCACTGATTGCCGCGCGTTTTCCTTTGCTAAACATACAGCCCTTGCGCGGCAATTTGGATACTCGTCTGAGTAAGTTAGATCGTGGTGAGTACGCCGCCATCATTCTTGCCGCTGCGGGGTTAAAGCGTCTGGGTATGGCCGAACGCATCCGTTCCTTCATCGAGCCTGAGCACAGCCTGCCCGCACCCGGGCAAGGGGCTATGGCCATCGAGATACCTTCGGGTCGTAAAGACTTAATCGAATTACTCGCACCGCTAAACCATACCGATACCGAGCGT
>CANGJE010000011.1 GCA_947454305.1 Oxalobacteraceae bacterium | reverse complement strand
TTCGCCGACAATGGTAAGCCAAAATTTCCCAATCCGCTTGCCGACCATATTCACCGGCCCTTCCTGTACTGGATTCTGGCTGCGAACGGCTGACCAAGGCTCGACAAAGATTGAAATGCTTGCTAATCCGTCAGAGCAAACAATCTGGACAACATCGCGCGCCTCACCTATTCCGCTCTGTTTAGCTGCGATTACTCTGCGCTGAGCGGCAAGACGACTAAATCCTGCAGGCAGTCGAAAAGCCCAGCCTGACACATCGGCGGGCCCAGAAATGGCGATCTCGGTCTGCCAGCCATGCGTCGCCATCACACGCTCACGCAACCGTGCAGCAGGTAACGAACCAATAGTGACTTCGCTAAACCCAATCTGCGCGACGACATCACCGCGCTCGCTAATGCTTTGCGCGCGCAGTAACAAGCCCGAACTCTGATCAAACCAAAATCGATACCCGTAGCGCAAATTATCGATGGGCAGCAATTGTATGACTGTCGTGTCGCGGCCAGCGACGCGATCTTTTTCTAAAAAATGAAACCGATAATGATCTGCTAGTTGTACATGACTAAATTGTGCAAGCCCTGGAAAGCTGCGTGCACCTATTTGACGATCACTAATGATTCGCCGTTCACGTGGCAGATACCAAATAACTTCGTCGCCACGCCGCACAATTTCATTCGGGGGACCATCAAGCATTTCAATCCGCTCAACCGCTTCTTTTGCTTGATGCTTATGAATGATGCGCGATGTATGTAGCGATGGCCCCTGCTGATTGACCAAAATACCTACGTAATCGAATCGCTCAGCTGCCTCTCTGGCGCGCTCAATCGTTCGCCAGGCAGGGCTAGAATCGCCCGCGACCGATTCTCCGACAAACAATGCGAAAAAGAAGAGATACCAAACATAATACCGTCGACCTAACCAAGCTGAAACCATGAAATTATTTTTGTTACTGCTTAGAGGGTGAAGCGGGATGCACAATCGCTCTCAGTCCATACAACGATGGAGTAGAACTTTGGTGCCAAAGAATATAGTTCTGTAGCTCTCTTGAATCAGCATTAGACAACTGCCTATCAGCCACTGCAACCACAACGGCTGGTGTCGGTATCGAAAGCGACGCCGAGACATGCGTCTCTGCTGGCCCATGAAATATCGTGGGCGCGATCACAAAACCAGTCAGTACCGCCGCTGCTGCTGCCGCAGTCGCGGGCCATTTGCTAAGCATGTGAATGCCGCGTCGCTTTGTTGGTGCGATGAAGCTAGGCTCGTTGACAAGTTGGAGGCTTAAGTGCTCGTTGAAGTTTTTAGTGGGTACGTAGCCCATCGCTTCAGAGCGAAGTAAATCACCAATGTGATGATAAATATCCCATTGCTCTCGACCCGACGCTTGATACACGGATGACATTACTAATGGCAAAAAATTAGGATCGAGCTCGCCGTCCATCAGCTCAGAAATTTGTTGCTGGTTTTTTTGGTTTTTTTCCATTGCCCTACCTACGCTGTACGACGTAATTCACGACGTAATTCACTACATAAACAATGACTTTAGTGACTCACCAACGTTTATCGAGAGCGGTACCAAGCAAAGGCCGGAGTTTGACAGCGATCGCTTCGCGAGCACGAAAAATTCGGCTGCGCACAGTACCTATAGGACAGGCCATAGCAACAGCAATTTCATCGTAACTCAGTCCCTCTATTTCGCGTAGGGTAATCGCTATACGTAACTCTTCCGGTAAAGCCTCCATGGCAAAATTGACGGTCTCAGCAATTTGCTTAGTCGCCAACATGGATTCGGGAGTGTTGATATCCCTTAGGTGCTCTCCATCATCAAAAGTTTCAGCTTCTTCTGCATCCGCTTCAGTCGAAGTGGGTGCACGTCGACCTTGCGTTACCAGATAATTTTTCGCCGTATTGATACCAATACGATATAGCCACGTGTAAAAAGCGGAATCGCCTCTAAACTGCGGAAGTGCTCGATAGGCCTTAATAAACGCTTCTTGCACCACATCTTCTGCTTCCGCCTGATCTCGAATTAATCGCGATACCAGTCGCATCAATTTACGTTGATACTTCGACACTAGTAACTCGAAGGCTTTTTTGTCTCCGTGTTGAACACGATCGACCAACAGCTGATCTACCTCGCGCTCTGTGGTCAAACCAAAAATCCTCGCACGCGAACACGCCCCGAAACACTTGTTCGATTAAGTGCAAGCTTTGTTGTTGACTTGATTTCAGTTAAGAAGTTCCCCGGATTCAGGGAACAAGGGACGTTCACATAGGTGTATCGGGATTTTTTCCAGCAATCCAATGACACGCTGTGTATAACTTGCGAAACGCAGCCTCGTGTAGAGAATCGGGTAGTACGATAACCACTCGTACATATCCATTCGCTGATTGAAAACGAAGCAGTAGCAGCATTGACCAAAGCGTAGAGTCCCGTTGAAGTTGAACTATCTCGCCACGGTCCTGAGGGGCATAACTAAATGGCACTGACTCAGGTATCGCGACCTGTTCAGTCTGGCGCAAGTGAATCACGCCATTTCCGGAAATATCAATGAAAAAGATTTTTCTGTAGCGCGCGGCGTAGAGAAAACTAGTGATTGCTGCTGCGGCGCAAAGCAGTATGAGCGACTGATGAAAAACAAGTGCAGAATCTTTTGCCGGGAAATTTACCAACAGTGTCGCTGTCGTTAACAGTAGAAGACCCATAACAACGAGCGCCAATGACAGGATGCGTGAAGGCTGAACAATAACGGAAGTAGCAATCGACATGAGATGAACGCTACGCTATATCGCTCTACGTTTCGTTATCTCAATTAGACAAAGCAAGGATATCGCTTGGTCAGCGCTGCGAAGAATTAAGGTGCGCGGGAAAAAATCAGGGTTCCGTTCGTGCCGCCAAAGCCGAACGAATTTTTGACTGCGATATCAATTTTCATATCACGCGCTTGATTGGCGCAATAGTCGAGATCGCAAGCAGGATCTTGATTAAAAATATTGATCGTCGGTGGAGATTTTTGATTATGAACGGCAAGCACTGTGAAGACAGCTTCTAATCCACCTGCACCACCCAGCAAATGTCCTGTCATGGATTTGGTTGAATTCACTACAATGTTTTTTGCGTGATCACCTAAGGCTCGTTTAATAGCGACTGTTTCAGCCACATCACCCAGCGGTGTCGATGTGCCGTGTGCATTCACATAATCAACCTGATCTGGATTCACGCCTGCATTACGCATAGCAGCCACCATGCAGCGTCGTGCACCATCGCCGTCTTCAAGCGGTGCAGTCATATGATGAGCATCGGCACTCATACCAAAACCGAGCAACTCAGCATAAATTTTTGCGCCACGCGCCTTGGCATGCTCATACTCTTCGAGCACCATCACGCCAGCACCTTCACCAAGCACAAAACCATCGCGGTCTTTATCCCAAGGACGTGATGCAGTTGCCGGATCATCGTTACGTGAAGACAGTGCACGGGCCGATGCAAAACCACCTAAGCCCAATGGAGAAATCGTTGATTCCGCTCCACCCGCAATGATGACATCGGCATCACCGTATTCAATCATACGACCGGCTTCACCTATGCAATGCAAACCCGTAGTACAGGCTGTGACAATCGCAATGTTCGGACCTTTTAATCCGTATTTGATCGACAGATGACCCGAGATCATGTTGATGATCGAGGCTGGAACAAAGAAGGGGCTGATACGGCGCGGACCACGATTGGTCAGCTCGGTATGGGTCTGCTCAATCATCGGCAAGCCACCAATGCCCGAGCCGACGATGACACCTATACGCTCAGCATTTTCTTCGTTGACTTGAAGTCCGCTGTCTTGCATCGCTTGCATGCCTGCGGCCATGCCGTAATGGATAAAGGTATCCATATGGCGAGCTTCTTTGCCGGGCATGTAATCCTCGACGTTGAAGCCTTTGACTTCACCAGCAAAATGCGTAGAGAAGGGACTGGCATCGAAACGTGTGATGGTGGCTATACCTGATCGGCCTGCCAATAAGGATTCCCACGAAGCCGTAACAGAGTTACCAATCGGGGAAACGCATCCAAGTCCAGTGACGACCACACGACGTTGCTTTGAGCGACTCAAACCATGCTCCTGAAAACTAACTAATTGCTCGCTGCGACGAAATTAGGCCTTGACGTGTGCCGTGGCGTAGTCGATGGCCTGTTGGACCGTCGTAATCTTTTCGGCTTGCTCGTCAGGGATTTCCATTTCGAATTCGTCTTCTAGTGCCATGACCAATTCGACGGTATCCAGCGAATCTGCGCCGAGGTCATCAACAAACGAGGATTCGTTCTTGATATCAGCTTCAGCTACACCAAGTTGCTCAGCAACTATTTTTTTAACGCGGGATTCGATGTCAGACATCTTGCTCCTCCAAAGGACAGGTTTCGTAAAGTGCGCGCATTTTATCAGGTTTGCGCGATGGAACTCAGTTTTTGACTTTTGCTTTTATTAACAAAATAATGCACTGAAAATCAAGCAAAAACCGGTAATTAATCGGATTACTCGTATTAACCGCCACTCATGTACATACCGCCGTTAACGTGCAGTGTTGTACCCGTGACATATCCCGCCTCAGGTGATGCTAAAAACGCTACAGCGGCTGCAATATCTTCAGGCATACCAAAGCGGCCGGCAGGTATTTGCTGCAATAGTGCAGCAACTTGTTGCTCGTTTAGTGCTTTGGTCATATCGGTATCAATAAATCCAGGAGCAACGCAATTGACGGTGATATTCCTACTGCCTACCTCACGCGCTAAGGCGCGAGTCATCCCGGCAACACCTGCTTTGGACGCTGCATAGTTAATCTGTCCTGCATTACCCGCTGAACCAACAACAGAGGTGATATTGATGATACGGCCGTGCTTGGCTTTCATCATTCCTCTCAACACCGCGCGGGACAAACGTCCCACAGCCGTCAGATTGGTAGCAATAACGGCATCCCACTCTTCATCTTTCATACGCATGGCAAGCTGATCGTGCGTAATACCCGCGTTATTCACTAATATAGATAAGCTGCCAAACTCTTTACTAATGGCATCCACCAATTCATTCGATTGAACGGCGTCGTTCACATTAAGCACAACGCCACGTCCGGCACCTGCTTGCGACAAGTACTCAGTGATAGCCATTGCACCTGACTCCGATGTCGCTGTACCAATCACTGTTGCACCACGGCGCGCGAGTTCAATGGCAATTGCGCGACCAATGCCACGCGATGCACCCGTAACTAATGCCACCTGTTTATCTAGTCCAACCGATTTGTTCATGATCCTATTGTCTCCAAAAGCGCGTCCATTGATGCTTGATCGTTAATAGCATCGGTGGCGAGTTCTCCATGGATGCGTTTAACCAATCCGGAAAGTACTTTGCCGGGGCCGCATTCAATAACACGCTCAACACCTAGTGATGCCATTGTTTGTACCGTTTCTACCCAGCGCACAGGGCTGGCCGCTTGACGAACAAGCGCATCTTTAATTGCCGCCGCATCTGTCACCACTGCCACATCCACATTGTTAATAAGAGGAATAGCGGGCGCTGCAAATGCAACGCCTTGCAGATAGTCACGCAAACGATCTGAAGCGGGTTTCAACAGCGACGAGTGAAATGGCGCAGAGACTGGCAACGGCAAGGCACGTTTTGCGCCTTTAGCTTTTGCTATTTCGCATGCACGCTCAACGGCCGACTTGTGACCAGCGATAACTACTTGTGCAGGAGCGTTAAAATTAACTGGCTCGACCACCTCACCCTGCGCGGCCTCCACACAGGCAGCACGCACGTCGTCATCCGACAATCCTAGAATCGCTGCCATCCCGCCCTGACCTACTGGCACCGCTTCTTGCATGGCTTGCGCGCGAAAGCGCACGAGTGGCACAGCATCGTTGAATTGAATGACTCCGGCTGCCACCAGCGCTGAGTATTCACCCAAGCTATGGCCGGCAACAACGTCAGCCAATTTGCCACCGGCTGCCACCCACGCACGATAAAACGCTACCGCCGAAGCTAACATCACTGGCTGTGTATTCGTCGTCAGGTCGAGTTCTTCTTTCGGACCTTCTACAATTAATTTACCGAGATCAAAACCTAAGGCTTGCGATGCTTCGGCAATCGTTTCAGCGACGACAGCATTACCTGCAAAACCATTCAACATGCCAATGGCTTGCGAGCCCTGACCAGGAAATACAAAAGCAATTTTTTTCATAGGGTAATGAAATTCAGAATTTTTTATTAGAGGCGAACTAACACAGCGCCCCAAGTAAAACCGCCGCCCACACCTTCCATCAGTATGTGCTGACCCGGATGAATGCGGCCATCACGCATGGCTTCATCAAACGCCAATGGAATTGAGGCTGCTGAGGTATTACCATGGCGGTCAACAGTGACGACCATTTTTTCTAGTGGCAGGCCTAATTTTTTAGCCGTGCCCTGCATAATGCGAATATTGGCTTGGTGTGGAATTAACCAATCGATTTGCGATGCCTGCATACCCGCCGCATCCAGCACTTCATTGGCGACTTGCTCTAACACTGAAACAGCGAGCTTAAAAACGGCCTGACCATCCATCGTCAGAAAAGCCGTACCCGCCACAGCACCCGCGCTGACCGATCCGGGAACACACAAAATATCAGTATGTCGACCATCGGCATGCATACGCGTAGCGAGAATCCCTGGCTCGTCGGATTGCGATAGCACTACGGCACCCGCACCGTCACCGAACAACACACAGGTCGTGCGATCATTAAAATCAAGAATGCGTGAAAATACTTCAGCACCGATCACCAGAGCACGCTTGTGCATACCTGATCGAATAAAACTATCCGCAACAGAAACCGCGTACACAAAGCCACTACACACGGCTTGTATATCCATCGCAGCGCAGTGATTCGTGATGCCGAGTTTACGTTGTACAACGCACGCCGTACTAGGAAAACCACCGAGATAGTCGGGGGTTGATGTTGCCAGAATAATGAGATCGATATCGTCTGGTTTCAGACCTGCCATCTCGATAGCGCGTTGCGCTGCTTCGGTGGCAAGATCGCTGGCCATTACACCAGGGTCAGCAAAGTGCCGTGAAGAAATGCCGCTGCGCGAGACTATCCATTCATCTGACGTCTCTAGCCCTCGTTCAGCCAACATTTTTGCGAGGTCAGAATTGCTTACTTTCCGTGGAGGTAGGCTGCTTCCGGTACCGACGATTTTTGTATACTTAGTCATGCTATTTTTTGCTCACTGTCGGCGTGATCAACTGCCTGAGGCATCAGATCTGCCATCGAAGTTTCTATGCGCGACAACACATCATGACGTGCTGCTTCAAATGCGCGACGTATTGCCCATTCAAAGCCATCGGCTTTTTCGCCACCATGACTCTTGAAAACTAACCCACGTAAACCTAACAAGCTGGCACCATTGTAACGGGATGGATTAAGTCGCTGCGAAATTCGTTTAAGTGCGCTACGAGCAATCAACGCGCCCAACATATCCAACCAACCTTTGCGCAGTTCACTCACCAACACGCCTTTGATTAATCGACCTAAACCTTCAACGGCTTTCAACGTGACGTTACCCACAAAACCATCACACACCACAATATCGGTAGTGCCTTCGAAGATGTCATTTCCTTCGACGTTGCCGTAAAAATTAATCAAGCCTTTTGCATGATCAGCGCGCAGTAATTCTGCTGTCTGCTTCACCAACTCATTACCTTTGATATCTTCGGCGCCGACATTCAGCAAACCTACCGTAGGACGCTCATGACCTTCGACTGCTGAAACTAATGCCGAACCCATCAACGCAAATTGATGCAAATGATGCGGCTCGCAATCGACGTTAGCGCCTAAATCAAGCACGTACGTCGGGCCATCGTTTTGATTCGGGAGAATGGTGCAAATCGCTGGGCGGTCAACACCCGCCATCGTTTTCAGTAAATAGCGCGATACGGCCATAAGAGCGCCAGTGTTACCAGCAGAAACACAGGCTTGTGCGTGCCCATCCTTAACCTGAGTAATTGCTATGCGCATAGACGAATCTTTTTTGCGGCGCAAAGCGGTTTCCAAGGGATCGTCCATTTCGACGACCTCACTTGCATTGACTACCGTTATTCGAGGATTGCCCGCAGCTCCCAGTTTGTTCAGCTCTAACTGAATAGGGGCTTCTCGTCCCACCAGAATAAGGTTGACGGATGGCTCACTTTTTAAAAAAGCGAGAGAGGCAGGAATGGTGACAGAAGGACCATGATCACCACCCATGCAATCAATGGCAAGTGTGATGGTCATGTCAGCGGCAGAAGTTGCCGGGCCGACAGTAGGCCGAGATCATTCATGCGATGTCACGACGGGGGTGGGCACTCTGGATACAAAAACGGCGCTAAGCAGTCGAAGACTGTTCACGCCGTAGTTGCTGCGTCCAGAAAATTATTCGTCGTTTTTGGTCTTGAGAACCTTGCGACCACGGTAGAAGCCGTTAGGGCTAATGTGATGACGCAAATGTGTCTCACCCGTGGTCGACTCAACAGCCAATGCCGCAGGTGTCAAAAAATCATGCGAACGATGCATGCCGCGCTTGGACGGGGTTTTCTTGTTTTGTTGAACAGCCATGTCGTACTCCTAAACCAGACAATCTATAAGTTTAACATACAGAGCAGCTTTAATAACTAGTGATTAACTAATTAATTAGATAACTTCGGCCACTCTGGCGCCTTTCCAGGCCGGCCAATCAAAAAAGCCGCCCTACTGTTACTTCAGTCACTTCAATTTTTTCAAAATAGCAAAAGGTGATTCCAATTTACTATTGACTACCGCCTCTGCACCTTCAGGGCAAACTTCATGTCGTGGCGACAATGGCAACGATAACAAAGCCTCGTCTTCAACCAAGGCCAGCAAATCCAGCGCCGTCGAACCAACGATGACGTCGATACTCTCGTCATCGAGTCTTTCTTCGGTTGCCTCTGCCTGCGCCTCGTCAGCCACTAACACCAGACGACTTTCAGCATTAATCTGTTGAGTAAACGGAGTCAGGCAGCGCTGACAAACTAAGCGAACCTCTCCTTTAACCGTCAGGGACAGTTGCGGCAAGCCCTCGGAATGACGCCCACCTTGAAACGCCCAGCTCAACTCACCACTCGAGTCATGTAGATCAGCTCGCAGCCTTACGAATTCGGCGACAGCTGTCGTGCCAGAGGCCTGCTCTGCCACTCGGCAAAATTCAAGACTGTTAATGGTGGTCGCACTCATAAGCCAGTAATTCCGGAAAACCCGCTATGATAACAGGGTTTACTTTCAGCTTTACGATGCGACTTCTGCTTACTTTATAGGCAAATCAGCGCTCAACTTTACTCAGTCCACCCTGTCGATTCATGTCACCCTCAATCGTTCCGCGCTTAATTCTCGCTTCGGGCTCGGCCTATCGCAAAGAACTGCTCTCCCGTTTGCAGTTGCCCTTCGACGTTGTGTCGCCGGACATTGATGAAACGCCTCTTGAAAATGAAACGCCATCAGAAACTGCCCTGAGGCTAGCCGAAGCTAAAGCCAAAGCTGTCGCTAAGCTGGCGGATTCTTCGCTGATTATCGGATCTGATCAGGTAGCGACCTTAGACCATGAGCAGATAGGAAAGCCCGGCGACCACGCGCGCGCATTGGTACAACTAAAAAAAATGCGTGGTCGTGAAGTGATTTTTCATACTGCGCTGTGTCTGGTGGACAATCGCTCCGCAAGCACACTACCGCTGCAAATCGAGTCTGTCGCCACCACCGTTAAATTTAGAGATTTACCCGATGCAGAACTTGATGCCTATTTACAGATTGAGAAGCCCTACGATTGCGCAGGCAGCGCAAAAAATGAAGGTCTAGGCATTGCACTGATTGATCACATTCGAAGCGACGATCCGACTGCACTTACCGGCTTGCCCTTAATTGCATTAACACGCATGCTGCGCGCAGCTGGCGTGCGCTTGTTTAATGTATAGATCAATGAACGGTACTCTTTATCTCATTCCCAATTCTTTAGGCCCTGGCGCATTGGATGAGGTGCTGCCCGCTTCTGTGCGCCAAACGACGGCACAGTTAGATTACTTCATCGCTGAAAATGCTAAAACGGCGCGCGCCTTTTTGAAATTGGTATCGACGACGCATCCGCTGGGAAAGCCATTACAGGAAATCGAGATTCGTGAATTAAATATCAACACCGCAGCGTCTGAGCTGCCTGCATTGCTAGCACCTTTGCTCGCAGGTAGACATGCGGGATTAGTTTCGGAAGCCGGTGTGCCTGCAGTGGCTGATCCGGGCGCTGATTTAGTTAGACTAGCGCATCAAAAAAACATACCGGTAAAACCGCTGGTTGGCCCCTCATCTATATTACTGGCACTGATGGCCAGCGGATTGAATGGGCAGAGCTTTGCATTTCAAGGTTATCTGCCGACCGATTCAGGGCAACGAGCGAATCGCTTGCGTCAGCTTGAGCAACGTTCGCGCCAAGAAAAACAAACGCAGATTTTTATTGAAACGCCGTATCGCAACGAGGCTATGCTAGAAGCTATTGCCAATCACTGCACTAGCTCGACACTACTCACGGTGGCCACTGATCTGACGCTAGCGACTGAAACGGTGCGTACTCAGCCTGTTCAGATCTGGAAAAATGAAATGACCGCCGGACGACTTCCTGATTTCAAAAAAAAGCCGACGGTATTTTTACTGCTCGCGATTTAATACAACGTTCACTAATGAAATCGCGATCCACTACTAATTTAACGTGGCTTAAGCCATTCGTTACCTAACGCACGCGCGGCACCTTCGCCCACTGCTGCGCCAAATTTTTTCAACACGCGATCCGACAGTCCCTCGCGCACTGTGTAGTCAATCACGTCTTCAGCTTTAAGCACATCACGTGCAACGCTATCGACAGTACCTAAGCCATCGGCCAAACCAAGTGTGATCGCATGACTACCGGTCCAGAACAAACCTGAAAAAATCTCAGGTGTTTCCTTCAAGCGTTTACCACGACCTGCACGAACAGCGTCGATGAATTGCTCATGTATTTCTTTAAGCATGGCTTGGGTGAATTCTTTATGCTTCGCGCTGTAAGGCGAAAAAGGATCCATTAATCCTTTATTTTCTCCGGCCGTCATCAAGCGACGCTCAATGCCTAATTTATCCATTAAGCCGGTAAATCCAAAGCTACTCATCAGCACGCCAATCGATCCAACAATACTCGCCTGACTGACGTAAATTCTATCGGCAGCAGCAGCAATGTAATAGCAACCGGAAGCGCACATATCTTCAACAACGACATACACTGGTTTGTTCGGATGCAGTTTGCGAAGACGATTAATTTCGTCATTCACAATCGCTGATTGAACGGGACTGCCGCCAGGACTGTTCATCTTCAAAATCAATCCTACCGACGTGACATCGCTGAACGCATCATTTAAAGCAGGCAAAATTGAACTGACTGAACCGGTGCTACTACCCGCATCAATCTCACCTTCGATTTCAATCAACGCGGTATGACGCGAATTGACTTGTTTGGTCGATCCTTTGAAATCAAACGCTGCCCAGATAGCTATAAGTGCCAGTATCAGCGCCGAGAAACGGAAAAATACGCGCCAGCGACGATTCATACGCTGATCTTCCAGCAATTCATAAGCAAGTTTTTCTAGCAGTACATAGGGCGGCCCGGCCGGCTCGGAGGGCTTAGGCATAGTTGATAATTCTGGTGCTGATTCAGGTGCGGGCGCTGGAGCAGCCGATTCGGGTTCTTGACCGGGAGTGTTCTCATTCATTGGAAAAATTCCTGTAAGCGTTGATACTAAAGTTCAGGCACGGGCTGGACGCACGTAATCGTCCGGCTCCCAAAAAATTTTCTTGTCGCGCTCGATCACGTTGATCGCATGCAAACGACCGCCGCGACACGGACCACCCGCACACTGTCCGGTGTCAGGTTCGTACAAAGCACCATGAGTGGCGCACATTAAATATAAACCGCTGGATTCAAAAAATTCACCCTCAGTCCAGTCCAGCTCCATAGGTAAATGCGCACATCGGTTCAGATAGGCACGCGGCTCTTGACCATAGCGAACAACAAATGCGGTTAAGTCATCACCACCGACGGTGACTGGAAAGCGTATGCCCTTGCCGCCTTCATCAAGTGAACCTGAATCGCAAATATAAATCGCTTCGCTCATGTGAATTGTGTAAGCTCAAAAAATTTTAGGCGTGTTCATTTAACCACGCATGTAATTCCGGCACCGAGTTCGCACCAAACAACGGTGACATCGCTTCCAGTTCATGCCTTGGATGTGCGCCATAATGAACACCTATCCCAGCCGCTCCGGCATTACCGGCCATCTGCAAATCATGCGTGGTATCTCCGATCATGACAGTGCGACGCATATCTTGACCTAGTTCACGCGTAATTTCTTGCAGCATCGCTGGATGCGGCTTGGAGAATGTCTCGTCGGCACACCGAGTGGAATCAAACACTGACATCAAACCGACAGTACTCAGTGCGCGGCTTAAACCCACTCGACTTTTACCGGTTGCTACCGCCAAAAAATAACCCTGGGTGGCAAGGTCGTCCAACATCTCTCTTACACCATCGAATAAGGTCAGTGTTTGGTCTTGTGCCAAATAATGGTAGCGATAACGCTCCACCATGCGTGGATACGATTTAGGATCCAAGTCGGGCAACACGGCCTGCATCGCATCTTGCAAACCTAGTCCGATAACATGCGATGCCGCACGATCATCGGGTACGGGCAATCCTAAGTCACGTGCTGCGGCCTGCATGCTCGCCACAATCGTGGCAGTGCTGTCCATCAAAGTACCATCCCAATCGAAAACGATCAGGTCAAATTGTTTTCTGGCCATCAGCCTAGCTCTTTTCTAAACACGCTATCCATCGCGCAGGGTTATTTTTATATTACTTAATCGTTGGTCACACTATCTAAAAAGCGCTGGCAATCCGGCGCCAGTGAAGATTCAATCCTAAGTTCCGAACCAGTCGCAGGATGCTGAAAACGTAAAGTCCATGCATGCAAAAACATGCGCTTCAAAGCACCTCTGCCCGCTGCGGCCTTATGTAATTGGCGATTGAATGCAAAGTCACCGTATTTTTCATCGCCGACTATCGGAAACCCAGACGACGCTAAGTGCACACGAATTTGATGCGTCCTGCCTGTTTTTAGCTCAGCTTCCAACAAAACAAACTCACCGTATTTTCGCAATAAATTGAATACCGTGTGCGAAGGCTGTCCATCGGATTGAACGCGCACTCGCCGCTCGCCTTCGGGCGTGGTGTATTTAAATAGAGGCAGCTTAATATGCTGACGGCGATGCTGCCACTGCCCGTGGACCAATGCCAGATAGCGCTTATCAATCAGCCCAGCACGAATTTGCTCATGCAGCGCGGTCAAAGCACTGCGCTTTTTCGCCAGCATCAGAATGCCTGAGGTTTCACGGTCTAGTCTGTGCACCAACTCCAAAAATTTGGCTTGCGGCCTGGCCGCCCGGAGTTGCTCGATAACGCCATGACTAATGCCCGATCCTCCATGCACTGCCACACCCGCAGGCTTATCGATGATCAGCAAATGCTCATCTTCGAACAGAATGGCAAATTCCATGGCAGGCACATGGGTATGTTCACGCTCAGCGATGCGCATAGGCGGCACGCGCACCGTATCACCCTCAACTAATCGATAAGTGGCGTCAATCCGACCCTTGTTTACCCTGACTTGGCCGGAACGCAGAACTTGATAGACGTGACTTTTCGGTACGCCTTTGCAGATTCGTAGCAAAAAGTTATCAATTCGTTGCCCGGCTTGTTCAGAGTCAATCGTCAGCCATTGAACTGCGGGGCGATTTGATGATTCGGCAAGCTCGGCGCGAAACCTCGGGTCATTTTCGGAAAGCCTCGCTAAGTCATTCATTTTGAATATATAATCTGCAAAGCGATGTAAGTCGCTGGGTGTGTAACATTAAAGAACGCATTCTACACAGGGGCATCTCTATCGGCCCCGTCTGTTTCGAGGTCCTCACACAATGAGCGCAGGTTTCGCTAACAAAGCGAATCCATGTAACTGGCGGCATTCTGTGATCCTCCTAGAGAATTCGATAGTAAAGCTGTGCATGCAGGCTTTTTTGCGTTGTCAGGGTCGCACCGAAGTTGCGATCGGACCGGACGCCAAATCGCCGGAAGCAAAAGCTAGGAAAGCAAGGATTAGTCTGGCAAGCCATTCTCAAGATGAAGGCTTGCTGGCAGATGCAACTGAATTAATTTGCTGATTGTGACGATAATGAGATTCCAACCAACGCTGGTTGAACAACGCCTTCACACCAATGACAAGCCGCCAATCGGGGCTGGTTTGTTGCTGCGTGATGGTGTGATCTTTTTTCGTTAGTCGCAAAACCTCAGTTTCATCCTCGCCAAGTGCGTCGAGCGTCAAATGCTCAGTCTGCACTTAACGGCAATATCCCTCTCCCGGCTTCTGCTCCCACGCGTGCATCCAATGATTTTTCCGCGCTAACAGACCTATAGTCTGCTAGCCGGGCATGGGCCTTAATAAGGCCACGGAGCCATACACAATGAAACGCATGCTGTTTAATGCCACGCAACAGGAAGAGTTGCGCGTAGCAATCGTCGATGGGCAAAAGCTTATCGACATCGATATCGAGACCACCGGTCGCGAACAACGAAAATCCAATATCTACAAAGGCATCATCACCCGCATCGAGCCCTCGCTCGAAGCCTGTTTTGTCAACTACGGTGAAGAACGTCACGGCTTCTTACCTTTTAAAGAAGTCGCGCGCAGCTATTTCCGCGAAGGCGTCGACATTCGCAACGCAAGCATCCGCGATGCCTTGCGTGAAGGCCAGGAAATTGTGGTGCAGGTTGAAAAAGAAGAGCGCGGCAACAAGGGCGCTGCCCTGACATCATTTATTTCTCTCGCCGGCCGCTATCTGGTCCTAATGCCTAACAACCCACGTGGTGGTGGCGTATCTCGCCGCGTTGAAGGCGAAGACCGACAAGAACTGCGCGAAGCGATGGATAAGCTCGATCTGCCACAAGGTATGTCCGTCATTGCTCGTACTGCCGGTATCGGTCGTAATGTCGATGAACTGCAGTGGGATTTAAATTACTTAATGCAGCTATGGCGTGCCATTGATGGCGCCGGCAAATCTGCACCGGGTGCCTTCCTGATCTATCAGGAATCCTCACTCGTCATCCGCGCTATCCGCGACTACTTCCAGCCTGATATCGGTGAAATCCTCATCGATACCGATGACATCTTTGAACAAGCTCAGCAATTCATGAGCCACGTGATGCCGGATATGGCGCACAGAGTCAAACGCTATCGTGAAGAGGTGCCGCTGTTTTCGCGTTTTCAAATCGAACACCAAATCGAAAGCGCTTATTCGCGCACCGTACCACTGCCTTCTGGTGGCGCAATCGTTATCGATCACACCGAAGCACTGGTATCGGTTGATGTGAACTCGGCGCGTTCTACGCGCGGCGGTGATATCGAAACCACGGCGTTCAACACCAATTTAGAAGCGGCAGATGAAGTCGCGCGTCAATTACGCCTGCGTGACTTAGGTGGCTTGATTGTGATCGACTTCATCGACATGGAGAATTCCAAGAATCAGCGCGAAGTTGAGAATCGCCTCAAAGATGCATTGCACTACGATCGTGCGCGCGTTCAGATGGGAAAAATTTCTCGCTTTGGCTTGATGGAACTCTCGCGTCAGCGACTGCGTCCTTCACTCTCCGAAGGTAGTCACATCACCTGCCCACGCTGTAACGGTACTGGGCATATCCGCGATACCGAGTCATCAGCTTTGCAAGTCCTGCGTATCATTCAGGAAGAAGCGATGAAGGAAAACTCCGCCGCGATCCACGTGCAAGCTCCGGTGGATGTGGCTGCATTCCTACTGAACGAAAAACGTGGCGAGATTTTGAAAATCGAAACTCGTCATCGCGCCTCTGTGGTGCTGATACCTAACAAGCATTTAGAGACGCCGCACTACAAGCTCGATCGTATCAAGCACGATGATCCACGCTTAGATGATCTGCAAGCTAGCTACAAATTGGCTGAAGAAGGCGACACCGATGTCGGTTATAGCAAGCGCAAAGAAGAAGAGCGCAAGCCACGTCAAGAAGCTGTCGTTAAATCGATCACCCCTGATCAACCCGCACCGATTGTTGAGCGTCGCGAAACTCGCGGACAAAGCAATGAGCAAGCCGCCGAAGGATTTCTGTCACGTCTGTTTGGATTTTTCCGTAAAAAACCAGCGGCAGAAACTCCGGCAGCAGCGGGCGCAAAAACTAAAGATCGTGAACGTAGTGAGCGCGGTGGTCGCGGTCGTAATCGTTCCGGTCGTGGACGCGGACGTGACAAAACGGATGAACGTCCAGAGTCACGTGAAGCCAAGGATGCACGCGAGCCTAAAGCCAAGGAAATCAAAGAGCCACGTCAGCCCAAGCCACCGCGCGAGCCTAGAGAAGCACGCGAACCCAAAGACGGTAATGAACCGCGCCGCGAACGCGGTAATCGTCAGCAGCGTGATGACAAGCGTCCGCTCGCGACCGATGAAAATGCCAACCTTGTCAGCGTAGATGGTGCTTTACCAGTAAGCACTCATCCAGTGTCCGCTTCAATCGGTAGTGAACAACCGATTCAGGCTGATCTGCTCACTAGCCCTGGTGAAGAGTCAACGACGGATGCATCGGGTGAGCCACGTCGTCGTCGTCGTCGTGGTGGCCGCAATCGCAATCGTCGCGATCGTGATCAAGTCGATGGTAATCAGTCAGAGAATGCTGGCATCGACGAGTCAGGCTCGCCTGCGCACGCTGATCACTCGGACCACTCCGAATCGAATACCGTCGAAGTGGTGCAGCAATTTATCGAGCACGCGAATGATCCGCGCCCAAGCTATACAACAGAAGCACCCGTGAGTACTGCAGCAACGTACTCACCCGCGCCTACGTTTACCAGCGAAGCTGCTACTGCGCACGCACCTGCACCTACAGTGACAGCCGAAGCTCCTGCGGTTGAGCCTAAGTACACTCAGGTTGATTCGCATACGACTACAAGTACGCATCATGAGCATGATCACTCACATGATCACAAGCACGATAATCATCACGATCATCATCATGCCCATGCTGAATCATCAACGGTAGAGACCGCGCCAACACCTGCACCGGTGTTCGTACCTACGTCGGTGGCAGTAACTCCCGCGCCTGTATTCGCACTTACTCCAGCGCCAGCCGCGCAGGCAGTCAGCCAACAGAGTTTGGATGAGGTATTGAAATCGGCCGGTCTGACCATGGCAGTGACCAACCCTGACAAACTACGTCAGGTGCAGGAAGCTTCCGCCGTGTCAGCGCCGCCAGTGCGCACACCGCGTGAGCGTAAGCCCGTAGTTGCTGCACCATCGGAGCCGCTAGTACAAATCGAGACACAACGTTAATCTCTTGTTGTTTTCGCTAATAAAAAAACCGCAGAGCGATCTGCGGTTTTTTTTCGATCTAAATAAAAAGAATAGCCACTATCGCTTGGGCGGGGTCCATTCGCCTCGTTGAATTTTTTCGAGCCAAAAAGTACCGATGATAGTTTTTACGTCGGTGATCTTTCCCGTTCTCACCCAGTCGAGTACGTCAGTAAACGGCACGCTAAACACATCGAGAAATTCACCGACATCTAATTCTTGCTCGCCTTCAGACAAACCTTTGGCCAGATATATATCCAAGTGCTCGTCCGAATAAGCAATCGCATTATGGATGGTGCAAACATAGTGCCACTCAGTCGCCGAATAACCTGTCTCTTCCCGCAATTCACGTTGCGCGCAAAGTAACGGATCTTCGCCATACTCCAATTTACCCGCCGGGAATTCTATGAACACTTGATCGTTGGGATAACGGAACTGACGCTCCATCACCACTCGCCCATCATCAAACAAAGGAATAATGACGACCGCGCCCGGATGGCGAAAATATTCACGAACAGCTTGCGTACCATCGGGCAAACGAACCAGATCACTGCGAAGCTTGATGAATGCGCCGTCGTAAACAAGTTCACTACTGATCGGTGATTCCGTCAGATGTTTGTCCATCAGCACTCCGAGAAATGAATAGCAATTGAGCGCAAACGTCGCCGCCGCGAGGTTCGCTTAGTCGGCGGATTGTTGCCGACGCAAATGGCGCCAGACGAAACCTGGGAAAGCCAGAACCAGCATAAGGCAAATAGTTACGGTATAAAACTGCCAGCCTTGAGGGAAGGCATTGCCGGCCATAGATTCCAGCCCACGCGCAAGACCCAGCAACACAAAATAGAAGACCAGTAATTCAAACAGGCGAATAGCAAACGATTTGGGCGCACCTTTGAATCGATACACACCAAAAAAAGAATTGGTCACAAACGGGAAATTAGCCGTCACTGCCATCAAAAAAATGACTAGCCAAGCTGCTGTTGAGGTATTCATAGTGAGCCTAGTTTCAGGACGCTAGCGCCTGAGTAATAGCGCGCAGGCAGGCACTCATCAAAGGACTCGGCAACAAACCTAATACCAAGGTCGCCGCACCATTGATCGACAAAACGATTTGCATGTCCTTAGGAACACTGATGGGAGCGGTATCAATTGCGTCATCAAAGTACATGAGTTTTATCACGCGCAAATAATAGAACGCACCAACCAGTGACATCATCACCGCGAAAATAACCAATGCAACCTGCCCTGCTTCAAGCGCAGCCTGTAGCACGGACAACTTCGCATAAAAGCCCACCATCGGCGGCACACCTGCCAATGACAGCATGAGCAACATCATCATGGCTGCAAACCATGGACTACGTTGATTCAAGCCTTTGAAATCATCCAACTGTTCAGCTTCAAAACCTTGGCGTGACAAAAGCATGATGGTGGCGAAGCTTCCCAACGTCGTCAGCACATAAGTGATGGTGTAAAACATCGATGCGCTGTAGGCGCTGGCCGTTGCTTCAGCAGTCGAACCCGTAAAAACACCCGACGCCAAACCGAGCAACATAAAACCCATTTGCGAAATAGTTGAGTACGCCAGCATACGTTTGATGTTGGTCTGCGCTAGCGCGGTAATATTACCGATAACCAGTGACGCAACCGACATCACCACCAGCATCTGCTGCCAGTCGGCTGCCAACGCGCCCAACCCTTCCACCAACAAGCGCATGCAAATAGCAAAGGCAGCGAGCTTAGGCGCCGCACCCAATAACAAGGTAACCGAGGTAGGAGCGCCTTGATACACATCCGGTGCCCACATATGAAATGGTGCGGCTCCTAATTTAAAGGCCAGGCCTGCCACCATAAATACTAGACCTAACACGAGCACAGTCTTACTCGCCGTACCTGCAGCGATAGCCGCCGCTACTTGTGTCAAGTTGAGAGAACCAGTAGCGCCGTACAACATCGACATGCCGTACAACATAAAACCAGAAGCGAGCGCACCAAGTACAAAATACTTCATGGCGGCTTCAGTGGAGATGGGGTTATCGCGACGCAGTGCCACCAATGCATATAGCGAGAGCGACATTAATTCGAGCCCGAGATAAATGATCAGGAAGCTATTCCCCGAAATCATGATCATCTGACCAAGCAAGGTCAGCAATGCCAAAACATAAAATTCGCCACTCAACGAGCCGCCTAGCATGCCGCGAATCAAAACATATTGGCGCGAATAAATCAGCGTAATAAACGTGGCCGTACAAGCAAACAGCTTGAGCAGCATGGCCATAGGATCGTTCACAAACATGTGATTAAAAGCGTAGCTACTACCGGCCACACCAAAACCTGACATGGCGATGTAGCCTGTCACCACAATGGCGAGTAACGACAAGCGATGACTTACTGGCTGGCTATCTTCGTGCACAAACAGCCCGGCGACCAGCACGGCCATGATCGCAATCGCGAGAAAAATCTCAGCGCTAGCGGGAATCAGGTTCAGTTCATTCATGATCAGCCGATGAAAATTCTAGGTTATTGGGGAATCTTGGAAACCGACACATGCTGAAGTAAATCAGTCACCGAGGTTTGCATCGCATCGGTAAACGGAGCGGGATACACGCCCATCCACAGCACAGCAATCGCCAATACGCTCAGCATGAAAAACTCACGTGACGTAAGGTCTGTCAGAGCAGCGACATCGTCATTCGCCACCTCGCCAAACACCACGCGTTTGACTAGCCACAACGAATAAGCCGCGCCCAGTATCAACGCAGTCGCCGCCAGCAAACCGATCCAGAAATTGTATTTGACTGAACCGAGTATCACTAGAAACTCACCGATGAAGCCCGAGGTACCTGGCAACCCAGCGTTGGCCAACGAAAAAAGTACAAACAAGGCTGCAAAACGCGGCATGGTGTTTATGACGCCGCCATACGATGCAATCTCGCGAGAGTGAACGCGGTCGTATAGAACGCCGATACACAAAAACATCGCACCCGACACAAAGCCGTGCGAGATCATTTGCATCAAACCACCTTGTACCGCCATCTCACCAAACAAAAAGAAACCTAAGGTGACAAAACCCATATGGGCAATCGATGAATACGCCACCAGTTTTTTCATGTCGGCTTGCACTAGCGCGACCAAACCAATGTAAATCACAGCAACTAAGGACAAAGCAATCATCATCCCCGATAAATAGTGACTAGCATCGGGTGCAATCGGGAGTGAAAATCTCAAGAAACCATAACCACCTAGCTTCAACATGATCGCCGCCAGTACCACCGAGCCGCCCGTAGGTGCTTCAACGTGAGCATCAGGCAACCAGGTGTGCACTGGCCACATCGGCACCTTGACCGCAAAGGCCATCAAGAAAGCCAAGAACACCAGAATCTGTCCATACAGCGTCAAAGGCAGCTTATGCCAGGTTTGTATATCAAAGCTGCCATTTGATTGCGCATATAAGTACAACAGAGCCACCAGCATCAACAGTGAGCCGAGCAAGGTGTACAAGAAAAATTTAAGCGCGGCGTAAACACGACGCGGACCACCCCATACACCGATAATGATAAACATCGGTATCAGCGTCGCTTCAAAAAACACGTAGAACAACAAGGCATCCAGCGCGCAGAACACGCCAATCATGACGCCGGATAGAATTAAAAAAGCGCCCATGTATTGAGAAACGCGCTTCTCAATTACTTCCCAACCAGCGACCACCACGATGAAAGTAATAAAGGCGGTTAAGGGTATGAACCACAACGACAGGCCATCAATACCCAAATGGTAAAACACATTGAAGCGCTCTATCCACGCAGACTTTTCAACGAACTGCATGCCATGTGCTGCCGAATCGAATTGGTCGACGAGCGGCAGCGTGAATAAAAAGCTGACCAAAGACCCGAGCAATGATAAATGACGTGCGAGCTTTGCCTTGCTGTCAGAGCCGACGGCTAACACCAAAATACCAAACACGATCGGTACCCAGATCGCAAGGCTCAGATAAGGAATAGTTGACTGCATGGTTATATTTTCGCGGGCTACTGTTCTGTTGGATTCGATCAGGAACTCATCAGCAGATAACCCATATACAGGGCTACTGCGACGATCATGGTGAATGCATAGTGATAAATATAGCCAGTCTGGAAGGTGCGCGTCACGGTGGAGAACCATCCTACCAATCGCGCGCTACCGTTCACGATCCAGCCATCAATCAATGTTTTGTCGCCTATTGATGAAAAACCGGAACCCAGCTTGCGCGCACCTGCGGCAAAGACCACTTCATTGATTTTGTCCATGTAGTACTTGTTATCCAGCAGCGTGTAGATCGCGCTGAATTTTTGGTAAAACCAAGCAGGTACTTTGGGATTGATCATGTAGCAGTACCAAGAAGCGACCACGCCGCTCAGCGCTAACGCAAACGGCACACTGGTTAAGGCATGAATAGCCATCGCTGTCGCGCTGTGGAATTCATGAGTGAGTTCCGCCATGGCTTCATGCTTATCAGCGACGAAGATCACACCTTTGAAGAAATCACCAAACAGCATCGTATCGATAGTTATATAGCCGATCACGACCGAAGGAATCGCTAGCAACACCAGCGGCAATGTCACCACCCACGGTGTCTCGTGTGGTTTTTCACCCGGTGCTAAACCGTGATGCTCGTCGTGGTGATCATCATGGGCATCGTGCGAATCGTGCGCGGCTTGATGACCAAAACGCTCTTGACCATGAAACACTAAAAAGTACATACGGAAAGAATAGAAAGCCGTAACAAACACGCCCGCCAACACAGCGAACTGAGCAAAGCCACTGCCGGCAATATGCGAAGCTTGTACCGCCTCGATGATGCTGTCTTTGGAATAGAAGCCTGAGAAGAACGGAGTGCCGATGAGCGCGAGTGAACCAAGCAAACTCGTAAACCAAGTAATAGGCATGTACTTCCACAAGCCACCCATGCGACGAATATCTTGATCGTGATGCATACCAATGATCACTGAACCTGCCCCTAAAAACAGCAGCGCTTTAAAGAAAGCATGTGTCATTAAATGGAATACCGCTACCGAATAGGCCGAAGCACCTAAGGCCACCGTCATATAACCCAACTGCGACAAGGTTGAATAAGCAACCACGCGCTTAATATCATTTTGAATGATTCCCAAAAAGCCCATGAACAAGGCGGTGATGGAGCCGATGACCAATACAAACGATAAGGCGGTATCAGAAAGCTCAAACAGTGGCGACATACGAGCCACCATGAATATCCCTGCAGTCACCATCGTCGCCGCATGAATCAGCGCTGAGATCGGTGTTGGGCCTTCCATTGAATCTGGCAACCAGACATGCAGTGGAAACTGCGCTGATTTACCCATCGCACCAATAAACAAGCAGATGCACGCTACGGTGATCAGCATCCAATCGGATCCTGGCAAGGTTAATGCAGCCAGTTCTTCACGTTTAGCAAACACTTCAGCGTAGTTCATCGAGCCGGCATACGCCAACAACAAACCTATACCCAGAATGAAGCCGAAGTCGCCGACACGGTTAACCAAAAAGGCTTTCATGTTGGCGTAAATGGCGGTGGGTCGTTTAAACCAAAAACCAATCAAGAGATACGAAACTAAGCCTACCGCTTCCCAGCCGAAAAACAGCTGCAGGAAGTTATTACTCATCACCAGCATGAGCATGGCAAACGTAAACAAGGAAATATAAGCAAAGAAACGGTTATAACCTTCATCGTCCTGCATATAGCCAATGGTATAGATGTGCACCATCAGCGAGACGAAGGTCACGACGCACATCATCATCGCAGTCAGGCTATCGATTAAAAAACCAATTTCTAGTTTCACACCAGCGACAGTCATCCAGGTATACAAGGTACCGCTGTAGGTCGCTCCTCCGATAACCTCGGCTAGTGCGTGCAAGGAAATCAGAAACGCAACCAGCACACCCATGATGGTGACGCTGTGCGACGCCGTGCGTCCGATGAGGTTGCCAAAAAAACGCGTACCAAACAAGCCGGCTATTAACGAGCCCGCTAGTGGTGCCAGTGGCACTAACAACATCAGATGTGGGTTGAGTTGCCCCGCCATGAAAATTCTTTTCCTTGTGAGTGAATTAGCCCTTGAGACGGTCGAGTTCTTCTACATTGACCGTGTTCAGGTTTCGGAACAGTACGACGAGAATCGCCAATCCAATCGCAGACTCTGCGGCGGCGACTGTCAAAATAAAAAACACAAATATCTGGCCCGCTGCGTCACCGAGGTAATGAGAAAAAGCCACGAAATTCATGTTGACCGCCAACAGCATCAATTCAATCGACATCATTATGATGATGACGTTTTTGCGGTTTAAGAAAATACCCATCACCGAAATCGCAAACAGAATCGCGCCTAAGGTCAAATAATGTGCAAGTGTTATCTCCATGATGGGCCTCAGGATTTTTCTGTGGCGGATGTCTCCGCTGCACGATTGCGTTCAGAAGGCATGCTAACAATACGCACTCTGTCCTCTTTGCGCGTCTTTACGGCCGCACCCGGATCAAAATACTTAATGTCTTTGCGTCGACGAAGGGTCAATGCAACAGCCGCGACAATCGCTGCCAATAAAATGAGCGCTGCAATTTCAAACGCATACAGATACTGGGTATAGATCAGCTTACCTAGCTCGCGCGTATCACCAATATTCAGCGCCCCGCCCTGTGCTTGCTGAGTAACGAATCCTCGCACCAGCACGGCCGTCATTTCTACCGCGACGATCAAACCAATAACTAAGGCCAGTGGCATGTGGCTCCAAAAACCTTCACGCAACTTACTCATGTCGATATCCAACATCATCACGACAAACAGGAACAGCACCATCACCGCGCCGACATATACCAACACCAATACGATCGCCAAAAACTCAGCTTTCAGCAGCATCCATAGAGCAGCGGCCGAGAAAAAGGACAAAATCAAAAATAAGGCTGCATTGACAGGATTGCGATCGGTAATGACCTTACCCGCCGCGAAAATCAGCAGCGTAGAAAAAGCGTAAAAAAGAAACGTAGTGAATTCCATGAACACTCTCAGCGATAACGCGCGTCAGCTTGACGGCTGGCGGCAATTTCAGGCTCGTACTTGTCACCGATAGCAAGCAGCATGTCTTTGGTGTAGTACAAATCCCCGCGCTTCTCTCCGTGATACTCGAGAATGTGCGTTTCAACAATCGAATCAACCGGGCACGATTCTTCACAAAAGCCACAGAAGATACATTTGGTCAAATCAATGTCATAGCGCGTGGTGCGACGTGAACCATCGTCACGTTGCTCTGATTCGATACTGATCGCCATGGCAGGACAAACTGCCTCGCACAACTTGCACGCAATGCAGCGCTCTTCGCCGTTGGGATAGCGGCGTAATGCATGCAAGCCACGGAAACGTGGCGACTGCGGGGTTTTTTCTTCCGGAAATTGCACCGTAATTTTGCGCGCAAACATATAGCGCCCTGTCAGCGCGAGTCCTTTGAGGAGCTCCCGCAGCATCAAGCTTCCGAGGAAATCTTTGATCGCTTCCATATGCATTTAGCCTCTGGCCTTTAGTCCTATCGGTTACTACTTCCAGATATTCCAGGGAGTTTGCATCCACACAGCGACGATCACGAGATACACGACCGTCAACGGTATGAAAATCTTCCAACCCAATCGCATGATCTGGTCATAGCGATAACGGGGAAAGGAAGCGCGAACCCAAATAAAAATCGAAACTACTAAGAAGGTTTTGATACCCAGCCAAATCCAACTGGGAATAAAATCAAGCAACGCCAACGGTGCGCTCCAGCCACCCAAAAACATGAGCGTGGCGAGCATAGAAATCAAAATCATGTTGGCGTATTCCGCCAGGAAGAACATCGCGAACGACATACCTGAATATTCCACCATGTGTCCGGCCACAATCTCAGACTCACCCTCGACGACGTCAAACGGATGACGCGCTGTTTCAGCAATACCCGAGATGATGTAAACAACAAACATTGGGAACAAAGGCAACCAATTCCATGACAAGAAATTGAGTCCGATATCAGCAAACATACCGCGCGTCTGACCGCCCACAATTTCCGATAGATTCAAACTGCCCGACACCATCAACACAATGACCAACACAAATCCCATGGCGATTTCGTAGGACACCATTTGCGCTGAAGCGCGCATCGCACCAAGGAAAGCGTATTTGGAATTCGATGCCCAACCAGCAATGATCACGCCATAAACTTCAAGCGATGTAATGGCCATCACAAACAAGAGTCCTGCATTTACATTCGCTAAAGCTTTATCTGGGCCAAATGGGATCACTGACCAAGCGGCCAGCGCAGGCATGATCGTCATCACCGGAGCAATCACAAACAGCGCTTTGTTTGCTTTAGCAGGAACGATAATTTCTTTTAGCAGCAATTTGAGCGCATCAGCAATCGGCTGCAACAAACCTGCAGGACCCACACGATTTGGGCCGATACGCACATGCATCCAACCAATCATCTTGCGTTCCCACAGCGTGAGATACGCAACGCAACCCATCAGTGGCAAGGTCACTGCAATGATTTTAATCAGCGTCCATGCAATCGGCCACGCGGGGCCAAGTAACTGACTGCCGGTGCTGGTAAGCAGATTTAAAAAATCATCCATCAGGCTTTCTCCACCTTGATGGAACCAAACATCGCACCCAGCGCAGCCGTTGATGTATGCGCTGCAGCTAAACGCACTACATTACTCGGCAAGCCACTCTCAATGGCACATGGCAGCGTCACTGAACCCGTGCCCTGAGTAACGCGCACCAAACTACCTGCACTCACACCAAGTGTTTGAGCTAGGCTGGCAGAGAGTTTGACTTTGGGTGCTTGCGCATCCACTGTCTGCTGTAATGATTCTGAGCGACGAGCAATAGCATCACTAAAATAAATAGGCACGTCAGCGACGCGTTGAATGTCGGTCGACGTCTGTGGTGCATGCAAAGAAATATCTGCGCGATTAGTCAATCGTGGCGAAAGATCCAAGCCATCTAAAGATTTGACGCCTAACACTTCATTGCGGATCTCTTCTGAACTCTCATAAGAAAAATTATCTAGTGAGAGCAAATTACCGAGCACTCGTAAAACCTTCCACGCAGGTCGGGTGTCGCCCAATGGCTTAACGGTTCCATTGAAACCTTGCGCACGACCTTCAGCATTAACAAAGGTACCGGATGTTTCAGAGTACGGTGCAACCGGTAACAACACATCGGCATAGTCCATACCGTGACGGTACGGTGACATCACTACAACCATCTCAGCCTTATCGAGTGCCGAACGAGCAAGCTGAGGATTAGCACAATCCAACTCTGGCTCGACGTTCAACAACACATAGGCCTTTTTCGCTTGTGTAAATTGGGCAACGGCTAAATTTCTATTAGCAGGTAAGGCCTTCGCTAAATAACCACCGACGGTATTCGCTGCTTCTGTCAGATAACCAAATTGTGCATTCGAGTTTGTCGCAATCCACTGCGCCAGCGCGTGTAGTTGTGAGGCTTGCGGATGCTGAGCGGCGGCGTTGCCGAGCATAATCGCGCGCGGCTCACCTGAGAGCAAACCCGCTGCAATTTGTTTGGCTGTGGGTGATGGCTGCAGATGCGCTAATTCAGCGGGCGCATCAATTTGCTTACTCTGTGCTATAGCTACAGCAACTTCACCGAGCAAAGCAAGCCAATCCGATGGCGCTGCAATTAGTTTGTTCGCCAATGGCATTAAGAGATCATCATCAGTTGCGTGCAGTAACGAAACCTGTGCACCACGACGAACAGCTATTCGTAATTTTGCTGCTAACAGCGGATGATCTTTGCGCAGAAAAGATCCGATAACGAATACGCGCTTCAAATGACTGAAGGCATCAATACTCATTCCCAGCCACGGAGTAAACGAACGATCACTAACTGCATCGGATTGACGCAGACGGAAATCAACATTCTCTGATCCCAAGTCACGAACTACTTTCTGCAATAGCGACAACTCTTCCAACGTTGAATACGGAGTAGCGAGCGCTGCGATGGAATCTGCACTGTGCTCATGACGAATATTACGCAAGCCATGTGCTACATACTCAAGCGCTGTTTGCCAGTCAGTGGTTTGCCATTGACCGTCTTGCTTGATCATCGGCGAAGTTAAACGATCTGCGCTGTTTAATCCTTCATACGCAAAGCGATCACGATCCGATAACCAGCATTCATTGATAGCGTCATTTTCTAGTGGCAGCACTCGCATCACTTGCGCGCCTTTGACCTGCACAATTAAATTAGCACCCAAGCTATCGTGCGGGCTGACCGACTTACGACGAGAAAGTTCCCAAGTCCGCGCGCTGTAACGAAAGGGCTTAGATGTCAGCGCACCGACTGGGCACAGGTCGATCATGTTTCCGGATAATTCGGAATCCACGGTTTTATTCACAAAGGTGGTGATCTCAGAATGCTCACCACGATTGAGCATGCCAAATTCCATCACGCCGGCAATTTCTTGTCCGAAGCGAACGCAACGCGTGCAGTGAATGCAACGGCTCATCTCTTTCATAGAGATCAGTGGACCAGCATCTTTAGCGTGAACCACACGCTTTTCTTCTTCGTAGCGCGAAGAAGATGGGCCATAACCCACAGCTAAATCTTGCAACTGACATTCACCGCCTTGATCGCAAATTGGGCAATCGAGCGGATGATTGATCAACAAAAATTGCATTACATCTTTTTGTGCCTTCACCGCTTTTTCGCTGTGCGTGCGAACGATCATGCCGGCAGTCACTGGCGTTGCACAAGCGGGCAAGGGTTTCGGTGCCTTCTCGACTTCGACCAAACACATACGGCAGTTAGCCGCGATGGAAAGTTTTTTGTGATAACAAAAGTGAGGAATATAAGTACCTAGGCGGTTGGCGGCATCCATCACCATGGAGCCCTCCTGCACCTCGACTTTTTTTCCGTCTATCTCGATCTCAACCATGATTGTCCCGGTCAGATATAGGTCGGCACAAGGCAACGCTTATGCTCGATGTGATACTCAAACTCATCTTTAAAATTCTTGATCATGGCGCGCACCGGCATAGCGGCGGCATCACCCAGTGCGCAAATCGTGCGCCCCTGAATACCATCACACACAGAATTCAGTAGATCCAGATCGTCAGCTCTACCCTGACCATGCTCAATACGATGCACCATGCGATACAGCCAACCAGTGCCTTCGCGGCACGGCGTACATTGACCGCAGGATTCTTCGTAATAGAAATACGATAGACGCAATAACGACTTCACCATGCAGCGGTCTTCATTCATGACGATCACTGCACCCGAACCCAACATAGAGCCGGCTTTGGCAATCGAGTCGTAATCCATATCGGTTTGCATCATCAAATCGCCTTTCAACACAGGCATCGATGAACCACCAGGAATAACAGCCTTAATTTTTTTACCATCGCGCATGCCACCGGCTAACTCAAGCAATGTAGCGAACGGCGTTCCAAGCGGTACTTCGTAGTTACCCGGTTTAGCGACGTCGCCTGACACAGAAAAAATCTTGGTGCCGCCATTATTTGGTTTGCCTATAGCTGCGTAGGCTTCACCACCCAAACTCAGTGCAAACGGAACTGCTGCAAATGTCTCGGTATTGTTAATCGTGGTGGGCTTGCCATACAAACCAAAACTCGCGGGGAACGGTGGCTTGAAACGTGGCTGACCTTTTTTACCTTCCAGCGATTCGAGCAATGCGGTTTCTTCACCGCAGATGTAAGCACCGTATCCATGAAATGCATGCAGCTGGAACGAAAAATTCGAGCCCAAAATACGATCACCCAGGAAACCCGCAGCGCGGGCTTCGTCTAAGGCTTCTTCGAAACGCTCGTAGACATCCCAGATTTCGCCGTGAATATAGTTGTAACCCACGGGGATACCCATCGCGTAGGCACCAATAGCCATACCTTCGATTACCGTATGCGGGTTATAACGAAGAATATCTCTATCTTTAAACGTACCCGGCTCACCCTCATCTGAATTACAGACTAAGTATTTTTGACCTGGGAATTGGCGCGGCATGAAACTCCACTTCAATCCCGTTGGAAAACCTGCGCCTCCACGTCCACGCAATGACGATGCTTTGAGTTCAGCAATCACCTGTTCCGGTGGAATATTTTCGGTAAGGATGCGGCGCAGTGACGCATAGCCGCCGCGCTTGACGTAATCGGCGAGGCGCCAGTTAGCACCATCGAGACCCGCCAAGATCAAGGGCTGAATATGACGATCATGAAGGCAAGTCATTTTTTCAACTCCGCTAGCAAAGCATCGATTTTTTCATTCGACATGTGACTGCACATGCGTTTGTTATTCACTAGCAGCACTGGCGAATCACCGCACGCTCCCATGCATTCACCTTCAACTAAAGTGAACTGACCATCAGCGGTTGTTTGGCGATAATCGATGCCCAATTTTTCTTTGAGATACGCCGCGGCTTTTTCTCCACCCGACAAAGCGCAAGGCAAGTTGGTGCAAATCGTCACCTTGTGCTTACCGACAGGCTTCAAGTCATACATGTTGTAAAAAGTCGCCACTTCCTGAACCGCGATCGCAGGCATGCCTATGTAATCGGCTAAATCTTGCATCACTTCGGGCGAGACCCAACCACGCTCATCTTGCGCAATGGCGAGCGCCGCCATCACCGCTGATTGGCGTTGATCCGCAGGGAACTTTGCGAGTTCACGATCTATTTTTTTATACGCTTGCTCTGATAACAGCATCGACTAACCTTTTGGATAAAACCGCTTAGCGGTCAATCTCACCAAACACAATATCTTGCGTGCCAATGATTGTTACAGCATCTGCAATCATGTGACCCTTAGCCATTTCATTCAAACCTTCCAGGTGGGCAAACCCGGGGGCACGTATCTTTAATCGGTAAGGCTTATTTGCACCATCCGAAATTAAGTAGATACCAAACTCACCTTTAGGATGCTCAACAGCCGCATAGGCTTCACCTTGCGGCACGTGGAAACCTTCAGTAAATAATTTAAAGTGGTGAATCAACTCTTCCATGTTGGATTTCATATCCACACGCGAAGGCGGTGCCACTTTGTGGTTATCCGTCATGACCGGACCTGAGTTATTACGCAACCACTCAACACACTGCTTAATAATGCGATTGGACTGGCGCATTTCTTCAACGCGCACCAGATAGCGGTCATAGCAATCGCCATTCACGCCGACCGGAATATCAAAATCCATTAAATCGTAAACTTCATAGGGCTGCTTCTTACGCAGATCCCACTCTATGCCCGAACCACGCAACATCGCACCGGTAAAACCCATCTGCAACGCACGCTCTGGTGACACCACACCGATACCCACTAAGCGCTGCTTCCAGATACGATTATCCGTTAACAGCGTTTCATATTCATCGACGTAGGTTGGGAAACGATTCGTAAAGTCTTCGATAAAGTCGAGCAATGAACCCTGACGATTATCGTTGAGTCGCGTGATAGCTTTCGCGTTGCGAATCAATGACGCTTTGTATTGCGGCATGCTATCGGGCAGATCACGATACACACCACCTGGACGGTAATAAGCCGCATGCAAACGCGCACCAGAGACGGCTTCGTAGCAATCCATCAAATCTTCGCGCTCTCGGAAGGCATACAAGAACACTCCCATCGCACCCACATCCAATGCATGCGCACCCAACCACAGCAGGTGATTCAATATGCGTGTGATTTCATCAAACATCACGCGAATATATTGCGCACGCAAAGGCACTTCCACATTCAGCAATTTTTCAATCGCCATCACATAGGCATGCTCGTTACACATCATTGAGACGTAATCGAGCCTATCCATGTACGGCACGGATTGCAGATAGGTGCGCGTTTCAGCGAGCTTTTCAGTCGCACGATGCAACAAGCCTATATGAGGATCTGCTCGTTGAATAACTTCGCCATCCAACTCCAACACGAGACGCAACACACCATGCGCCGCCGGATGCTGAGGTCCAAAATTGAGCGTGTAGTTCTTAATTTCAGCCACGAAGTATCACTCCCTTGGCTAGCGAGTTACAAAGGACAGTATTTGACTCAATTTTGGCGGACACCAAAATCATTGAGAAATTGTTGAGTACGCTGTTATTAAAAGTTGCCATGACTATTTAACACCGTAGTTATCTTCACGAATCACACGCGGAACGTTCTCACGCGGCTCAATCGTTACGGGCTGATAAATCACCCGCTTTTGCTCAGGGTCGTAGCGCATCTCTACATAACCGCTGATCGGAAAATCTTTGCGGAAGGGATGACCAATAAAACCGTAATCGGTCAGCAAACGACGCAGATCGTCATGTCCTTCAAACAGAATGCCGAATAAATCAAACGCTTCGCGCTCATACCAATTAGCGGACGACCAAATCGGACAAACGGAAGGAATCACAGGCAAATCATCGTCAGTAGCAAAGGTGCGTACACGTAAACGCCAGTTATGCGTTACCGATAGCAAATGTGCCACTACTGCGAAACGCGCACCGTGCCATGCGCCATCACCATAGCCGGAGTAATCAACACCACAAAGATCGAGTAATTGCTCAAATCGAGTGGATGTATGGTCACGCAAGTCCTGCATCGCCGATAAATAATCCGATGATTTAATGACTAGCGTTATTTCGCCGAGCTCGTCGGTGATTGAGTGAATTTTTTCACCCAATACCAGCTGCAAAGCATTTTTGAGAGTGTCGAGTTGGGTGCTCATGTCTGGATTCGTTGAATTCAGCGGGCGATGGTATTGGTGCGACGGATTTTGTTTTGCAATTGCATGATCCCGTACAACAGCGCCTCAGCAGTCGGTGGGCATCCAGGAACATAAATATCCACCGGAACGATACGATCACAACCGCGAACGACTGAATAAGAGTAATGGTAGTAACCACCACCATTCGCGCAAGAACCCATTGATATGACCCAGCGTGGTTCAGCCATTTGGTCATACACCTTGCGTAAGGCAGGCGCCATTTTGTTGCATAGCGTGCCAGCCACAATCATCACATCGGATTGTCGGGGAGATGGACGAAACACCACACCAAAACGATCGAGATCGTAGCGTGACGCACCCGCATGCATCATCTCAACCGCGCAGCAAGCCAGACCAAAGGTCATCGGCCAGAGCGAACCTGTACGAGTCCAGTTGATTAGCTTGTCAGCAGTCGTCGTGACAAAGCCTTCGTTGAGTAAACCTTCAATAGCCATTGATCATTCCCAATCTAGGGCGCCTTTTTTCCACTCGAAAATCAGGCCCACCACCAGCACACCAAGAAAAATCATCATCGCCCAAAAACCCAGCAGGCCGATGTCGCTCATAGCAACCGCCCAAGGCACAAGAAACGCAACCTCGAGATCGAAAAGTATGAAGAGTATGGCGACCAGGTAGTAGCGCACATCAAACTTCATACGCGCATCTTCAAATGCTTCGAAACCGCATTCGTAGGCGGAAGTTTTTTGTGCGTCCGGTCTGTGCGGCCCAAGCAGGCGGCCCAGAATTTGGGGAGCAACACCGACAACAATACCGACACCAATGAACAACAATATCGGCAGGTAGTTTTCGAGGTTCACAATAGTCGCAGTAGAAAAATCAGATGAAATTATCACCCAACATGGAGCCAAAACGACAACCCTGTCATTTCAGCAAAAAGCCAGCAAAAGGCAACCTCTTACTGGCCCGCTAGATTATTTTTTAACTGGTGCCGACGGCGAGACTCGAACTCGCACAGCTTACGCCACTACCCCCTCAAGATAGCGTGTCTACCAATTTCACCACGTCGGCAAAAGCATGCCATTTTAACCTGCTTTGAGATACCAATTCAACGCAGTATCGTTTGCGATTAATCGATCTGAAATAATCGAGAAATCGCTGACGATCATCGTTTCATTCGTGACCCGCAAGTCGTTGATTTACATGAGCCAAACTCAAGAATCAATGGAATACATCTAACTAACTGCTACGCACTAGCAGCCACTCAGGACTTACTTCGGTATCTCGTTTGATTGACCTGAAGCAGGGGCTACAGATTGTGACTGGCCAGTCGCGTTTTGTGGCTTGGCCGGTGCTGTCGAATTTGCTGGAGTTGCAGGTATCTGATCCATCACACCGGCACCACCCGCTGCGATAGGACGGCTACCAAGAAAACTCAATGCCAGTGTGGCAGCGAAAAACACACCTGCTGCGATACCGGTTGAACGTGACAGAAAGTTCGACGATCCACTCGCGCCAAACAAACTACCCGAAGCGCCCGAGCCAAATGCTGCACCCATATCGGCGCCCTTGCCATGCTGCAGAAGCACTAAACCAATAATAATCAGCGCAGTTACGACCTGCACAACGATAACAATACCAAGCAAAGTATTCATGATTGAATTTCCGTCATTCTATTAAATCAGTTACTACAATTTTTGTTACTAGGATCGGCGTTGCACGCATTTACGCAGGTGCGAGTTTGCAAATACAACGGTCGATTAACTTTAAATTACATTCGTTATTAAGCCGCCGCCGCAATCGCTAAAAAATCGGCTGCTTTCAATGACGCCCCGCCAATTAATCCGCCATCAATATCTGACATAGCAAGTAATTCTCTGGCGTTGTCTGGCTTCATGCTGCCGCCATACAAAATACGAATCGTATTGGCTGCAGTCGCATCAGCACGAGCCAACGCTGCACGAATTACTGCATGAACTTGTTGCGCCATCTCAGGCGTAGCTGTCTTACCCGTGCCGATCGCCCATACAGGCTCATAGGCAATCACGATTTCAGACAAGCGTGACGCAAGTGCAGCGATCACGGGTTGTAACTGACGAATGACTACTGCGTCGGTTTGCCCATTTTCACGCTCTTGCAAGGTCTCGCCAACGCACACAATCGGTATCAAACCTGATTTCAACGCCTGCGCTGATTTGGTCGCAACCAATTCATCGCTCTCGTGATGATAAGTACGGCGCTCGGAATGACCCACGATCACATAGTGACAAGCAAAATCCTTCAGCATCGCTGCCGAAATTTCACCAGTGTACGCACCACTATCATGCTCAGAAACGTCTTGCGCACCCCAGGCAATGGCTGATCCTGTTAGCGCAGTCTGAGTTTGTGAAAGGTAAGCCGCTGGAACGCACACGGCTAGCTCACATCCGACCGCACTACCCGATCGAAGACCGTCGAGCAGTGTCGCATTCGCTGCGAGACTACCGTTCATCTTCCAATTACCTGCGATTAGTTTCTTGCGCATAGCGATTAACTGTTATTGCTTAACTGTTAGCGATTACTTGATTCATGGTTTAAACGTCACACCACTTGCAGCATGATCTTACCGACATGCGTGCTCGTTTCCATCAATGCGTGCGCTTGTGCCGCCTGATCGAGACTAAACGTCTTGAAGATGACGGGTTTGATTTTTCCTGCTTCGAGCAAAGGCCAAATTCGTTGCTGCAACTGCTGAGCGATATCCTGTTTGAACGAAATAGGACGCGGACGCAAGGTAGAACCCGTAATCGTTAAACGACGACGCATGATTTCACCAAAATTTATGCTGCCACTCGCACCACCTAACAAAGCGATGATGACGATACGACCATCGTCAGCCAAACAATTGATTTCACGATTAACGTAATCACCCGCCACCATATCGATAATGACGTTTGCGCCTTTACCATCGGTGAGCGATTTAACTACTTCAGAAAAATCTTCAGTGCGATAGTTGATGCCGCGCTCAGCACCCAAGCTTTCGCAAGCGCGACATTTATCATCCGTACCTGCCGTAGCAAACACACGATGCCCTAACGCCGTCGCGATTTGAATCGCCGTCACACCAATGCCCGAGCTTCCACCCTGCACTAGTAAAGTTTCGCCTTCAGCTAAACGCGCACGACCAAAAATATTGCTGTAGACCGTGAAAAATGTCTCAGGAAGTGATGCTGCTTCTATCGCAGAAAAACCTTTAGGCACCGGCAAACACTGAACCACGGGTGCAGCACAGTACTCAGCATAACCACCGCCTTGTACCAGTGCACACACCATATCGCCGCGCTTGAAGGGACTACCTGCTAAGTCGCCATCAACAATTTCGCCTGCCACTTCCAAACCAGGAATATCCGATGCGCCAGGTGGAACCGGATAATTACCGGTTCGCTGCAGCACATCAGGACGATTCACACCGGCTGCATGCACCTTAATCAGTACCTCGCCCGCCTTGAGGGTGGGCATAGGACGTTCACAAGGTGTCAGCACATCCGGCGCGCCGGGCTTGATGATCTCTATGGCTCGCATTGCTCTTCCTTTTATTTTTTAGCTGCTAGAACAATGGTTATTCGATTACTGCTGCGTTTGCGCTGCATCGCCAGATTCTTCAGCCAGTACCGCTTTCATCGAAAGCTTTAAGCGACCGCGGTCATCTGTCTCCAACACTTTCACGCGAACTTGCTGACCTTCTTTCAAATAGTCAGCAACAGCATTCACGCGCTCGTTGGCGATTTGGCTGATATGCAGCAAACCATCTTTACCTGGCATGACTTGAACAATCGCGCCAAAGTCGAGCAACTTCAACACAACGCCATCGTAGTTTTTACCGACTTCAACGGATGCAGTGAGTTCTTCAACACGACGTTTAGCTTCTTGACCCGCTGCTGCGTCAACCGAAGCGATCGTCACAATACCTTCGTCGGTAATATCGATTTGCGTACCAGTTTCTTCAGTCAGCGCACGAATAACAGCGCCGCCTTTACCGATAACGTCACGAATCTTTTCCGGGTTGATGCGAATCGTAATCAAGCGTGGCGCAAAATTCGACAGCTCAGTTCGGCCGTGCGGCATCGCTTCTTGCATCTTGCCTAGAATATGGACACGTCCTTCTTTCGCTTGCGCGAGAGCGACTTGCATAATCTCTTTAGTGATGCCTTGAATTTTGATATCCATCTGCAGCGCAGTAATACCGTTCGCAGTACCCGCTACTTTGAAGTCCATATCGCCGAGGTGATCTTCATCACCCAAGATATCTGACAACACTGCAAACTTGTTACCTTCTTTAATCAGACCCATAGCGATACCCGCCACATGTGCTTTCAACGGCATACCTGCATCCATCAACGCGAGACTGCCACCGCAGACTGAGGCCATGGAAGATGAACCATTCGATTCGGTAATCTCAGAAACCAAACGAACTGAATAGCTAAATTCATCAGCCGCAGGCAATGCAGCAATCAGTGCACGCTTTGCTAAACGACCATGACCAATTTCGCGACGCTTAGGTGAACCGACACGACCTGTTTCGCCGGTTGCAAACGGAGGCATGTTGTAGTGAAGCATAAAGCGATCACTGTATTCACCGGTCAATGCATCAATCTTTTGCTCATCACGTGCCGTACCCAGAGTAGCGACTACGAGTGCCTGAGTTTCACCGCGCGTAAACAAGGCCGAGCCGTGAGTACGTGGCAACACACTGGTACGAATAGTAATTGGGCGCACAGTACGCGTATCACGACCATCGATACGTGGTTCACCGTCGAGAATTTGTGAACGAACAATTTTGGATTCGAGATCGAACATCACGTTACCAACGTCGGATGAATTAGGAGCATCAGTACTTGTAGCAGCGGCTTCAGCAGCCAATGCAGCATTGACTTCGCTACTGATTTGACGCAGCTTGTCAGTACGCGCTTGTTTTTCTTTAGTGGCAAATGCTTCACGTAGTTTGGCTTCAGCCAAATGCGTTACACGTGAAATCAACGCTTCATTTTTAGGCGCTGGGCTCCACTGCACTTCTGGTTTGCCGCCATCACGTACTAAATCATGGATAGCATCGATAACTGCTTTCATATGATCATGACCAAACACTACAGCGCCCAGCATGATATCTTCTGAGAGTTCTTGCGCTTCCGATTCAACCATCAGCACAGCCGTTTCAGTACCTGCAACAACCAGATCCATCTTGGAGCCAGCCAACTGCGACACATTCGGATTGAGTACGTATTGGCCATCAATGTAACCAACGCGTGCAGCACCAATAGGACCATTGAAAGGAATACCAGCAATGCACAAGGCTGCTGATGCACCAATCATGGCCGGAATATCAGGATCGATTTCAGGATTGACAGACAACACATGAATGATGACTTGCACTTCATTCAGATAACCCTCGGGGAACAAGGGACGAATAGGACGATCGATTAAACGGGAAGTCAGCGTCTCTTTTTCTGAAGGACGACCTTCGCGTTTGAAAAAACCACCGGGGATACGACCGGCAGCATAGGTTTTTTCTACGTAATCAACGGTGAGTGGGAAAAAATCTTGACCAGGCTTGGCGTCTTTGCGCGCAACGACCGTAGCGAGAATAACGGTATCTTCTACAGAAACCATTACAGCACCTGAGGCTTGTCTAGCGATCTCGCCAGTTTCCAGCGTAACGCTGTGCTGACCGTACTGGAAGGTTTTCGTAACTTTATTAAACATGGGGTATTTCCTTTCTATTTTTACCGACAGATTTTCAGGCGCTGTCGTTCACCTCACCACAGACAACGGATCACCGTTATCTTTCGAGAGCATGACAAACCTGCTCTCGCCAACTATTCAATCGTTTAAAACAAGCATTCTTCAAAAAGACGAAATGCCCGCATCAGTTATCTGATACAGGCATCTATGTCCTAAATCGGCAGGCAAAATTTATTTGCGCAGGCCAAGCTTTTCAATCAGCGCGCGATAACGATCTGCATCGGTACGCTTCAAGTAAGCCAGCAGGCTTTTACGACGATTGACCATCATAATCAGGCCACGACGGGAGTGATGATCCTTGGCGTGGGCCTTAAAGTGACCGTTAAGGTCATTGATTCGTGCGGTCAACAGGGCCACCTGAACTTCAGGGGAACCCGTGTCATTCTGACCACGTGCATTCGCTGCAATAACCGCAGCTTTACTTTCTTTAGTTACTGGCATGACTAATTACCTTTCACATGCGGCTAGCGGAGAGTAAACCCCATAAGCCGTGACAACGTTGAAAAATTGACCACAAACGGTCAACAGAGAATTATAACTGAAAAGCCCCGACGCTCCCAGCCATTAGCCCGCCTTCCTAAGCCAGAACAAGACCAAAACAGCTCAAGATTCAGGAATTTATTACCAATACTTTAACTTTTCAGCTATCCAGCCTTTTCCACGCCTGAAACTTTGACGGAAGAATTCCTTAGTTCCACAAAACATCGCAGTTCGCAGCGAAGCCAACTTCAACCAGAGAATTGAATTCACCAAGCATGTCGGCAGATAAAAAGCGCGCCATACCCAAACACTTATTCGATCCTCTTGAGAGCGATCGTTATGTCTAACACCCACTGATGCGCAGATTGAGTTTTCTACAAACAGATTTTTTGGAGGATAAACCACTGAACTCTTTACAGTAGTAATCCCCATAGCGCATTAAACCTTGTAGACAATGCAACTTTTTATGCTGGTTTGCTACAGATGAAGCTCTTAATAAGCCCTCGATTTGGAGCCCAGTCTATGAGCAAGCCCTCCCCACTTTCAAGAAGCAGCAGCAGCGAAAATCTTGTTGATTCCAGTTCACATGAAACACATGCTGTAGACGAGCAACCCAAATCTCCGTCACCACCGGTTATGAAAACCAAAAAGAGTGCCCAACGAGAGACCTACAAAGCAAGTACAAGTACAAATGTAAATTCAAGTTCAAGCGAAATATATACCGGGGAAAATCATAATATCGACAAGAGCTATAAAAATGAAATTGATAATGCACAGGAATTAAACGCTAAAAAAGAGCAGTGGGAGAAATTTTCTAAAAAAATTAGCCCAGACGGGGTCTTAACATTACGTCGACTCATGAAAGAAGAAATACAAGATTTAGTCGAATGGTTAAAAACCAATCCCAAAGATAAGATCATCAAGCTTGATCTAGACCACACCTCCATCGGCGCTGAGGGCGCCAAAGCCTTAGCCGACATGTTGAAGACCAACAAAACAATCACTAGACTTAATCTTACTCATTGCAATATAGGCGCTGAGGATGCCAAGGCCTTAGCCCAAGCACTTAAGTCCAACACAACTATCACCACACTTCATCTTAACAATAACGAGTTCGGCCCTAAAGGTGCCAAAGCCTTGGCCGAGGCAATCGCAATAAACCCTCAAACTAAAATCACCACAGTTAATCTTCGACATAACAACATCTATGCTGAAGGTGCCAAAGCCTTCGCCGAATTATTGAAAAAAAACACATCGATCACCAACATTAATTTTAGACTTAACGGTTTTGGCAATGAGGGTGCCAAAGCCCTAGCCGAGGCATTGCAAACCAATGCTACGGTGACCATGCTTGATCTAAGTGAGAACAAGATCGACGTTGAGGGCACCCAAGCCTTGGCCAAGGCAATCGCAACAAACCCTCAAACCAAGATCCACACGCTTGATCTAAATGATAACCTCATGCGGGATGAGGGCACAAAAGCTATGGCCGAAACACTAAAAAACAACTCTACGATTATCACGCTTAATCTTGATCAGAACCACATCGAAAGTGAAGGCGGCCAAGCCTTAGCAGAAGAATTGAAAACCAACACGACCATCATCACGCTTTATCTTAATTTTAACTACTTGGTCGCTGAGGGACTTCAAGCCTTAGCAAAAGCGCTGAATACCAATACAACAATCACTAACCTTGACATTAAATATAATAATTCGAGCAGTCATGCATGTAAGAAATATCAAAAAAAGATTGAGCAGCAGTGCGCACTCAACGCTCAAAGAGCTCAGATTGAAAACAACATCGCTGGTGCCCTAGATCTACTTACTGCTCACACAAATCCAAATGATGGGAATGTGACCTCAGTACATGAAGTAAATGACTTGCTTGCTGAAAAACTTTTTGCGCTCGATAAAGCAGATAAACTCAATACGGATGAAATAAAAAAAGATCCTAACAGCGTGTTTAACAAATACACCTAATTTCAATTCACACAACCGCCATGATTAGCTTGCTGGCTAGGGAGTAAAAGCTCCTTTCCCCGCAGGTCACCTACACAATCACTATCGCCGCCTGCGACGAGGAAAACACAAGAAATTCTTTGTAGAAAAACCACTGAGCTCATTGCAGTAGTAATGCCCATAGCGCATTAAAAAGTGCGCGCGATTGCAACTTTTTAAAATGGTTTGCTACAGATTAGTCTTAAACCCCGTCAATTTGGAGCAACTTCTATGAGCACCCCAGTCTCGCGCAGAACAAGTATTAGTGATTCATTAGTAAATAGTAGCGAAAGTCTCGTTGAATCTAGCTCTGATAAAACATCGGATGCAGAAAAGTCATTGAATTCTGCTGCAACACCCGTTATGAAAACCAATACAGCTTCGAGTATAAAACAGGAGCTGAGTGCTGAAAAAATATCTTCAATGAACAATCAGAGTATTCACGATACTCGCCAGAGCAGTAAAACTGAAATTACTCCCCCACTGCAATCAAGCGAAATAAAAGCTCAATGGGTAGAATTTTCTACAAAAATTAGCCGAGATGGAATCTTAGAAATAAAAGACGTCAGCATTGAGAAAATAGAAGACATAACAAATTGGTTGAAGCTATCACCCCATAGTAAATTAACTGGTTTAAACATTACAGAAAGTAATATGGATGAATCAATTGTAGTAACACTAAACAAGTTCATTCAAACTCACACCACGATCACTACGCTAGAACTTATCGGAACGAAGATGGGGAATGTGGGCGTCAAAGCTCTGGCTGCTGGTATCCCCAGAAGTAAAATTACTACACTAAATCTGTCTGAAATCGAAATGGGCGCTTCAGGACGCAAAGCACTGTTTGAAGCAATCCAAAACAGCAACATAACAACGCTTAATCTTAGTCATAACCGTCTCGGAGTTAGTGCCGCAAGAGACTTGGCTAATATGATCCCTAAAAGTAAGATCAACGCACTGGATATTTCTGACAACGAAATCGGTACTGAGGGTGTAAAGTTCTTGGCCGAATCACTTAAGAGCAACATGATGGTCACCGCTCTTAATCTTAGAGATAATGATATCGATGCTGAAGGCGTCGAAGCCTTAGCTGATCTTATGAAAAACAATACTCAGATCACGAAACTAATTCTTGAAGAAAATAACTATAGTAAAGAAGCAAAAATATACGAAAACATTATCAACACACAGTGCTTACTTAATTCTCAATCCATCATTAAAAATAATATCGCTGCTGCTATGGATTTACTGACAGGCCACCCAAATCCGATCGATGGAAATGTGACATCTGTACGTGATGTAAATGGTGTAATTGCTGAAAAACTCTTTGCGCTCGATAAAGAAGTCAAGCTAAACACTGATGAAGTAATAAAAGACACCAACAGTGTGTTTAACAAATACACCTAATCTCATTTCACACAGCCGCAATAACTAAATGCTGGCCCAAGAGATTTGTCTCTAGAGCCAGCAGGTCGCCTTGACACTCTCTGACGTCAATTACGATTCTTTTTCGACCAATTCGTTATTCGAACGCCTCATCAGAATTTCTTGAATTAATTTTTTATATAATTCATAAAACTTCCAAAGTTAGGAACTTTTTTTCTCTTTTTCCCACAGATTAATCTCACAATTTCTGAAACCAAACTTATTGGAGAATAATCTATGGCCAGTCTAGATCTCGCCCCAAAAACTACCAAACACTATCCAGTTGATTACAGCTCATCTGAAGAGCGCGCTTCTGCAGAGAGCGCAGAAAGTCGATCAACGCCCAGAATGATCCAAGAAAATAATGCATCAAGCAAGTCATCAACATCTACTTACCCTCACAGCACTAGTAATATTAAAGACGACGTAAAAAAAGATATTGAGAAAACACGCGAATTAAACACGGTAAAAGGAGAACTCTGGGCTAAATTTGCCGAGAAAACTGAAGTGAACGTAGTCACTAGATTAGAGTCTCTCAGCAGTACCGACATCGGCGAATTGTCTAAATGGCTAAGGGAGAAAGCGCACCCTCAAATTAACGGTTTATCTATCAGCAAAAGTGATATCGATGATAAGGCTGCAAAATCCTTAGCCAAGGCGATAAAACCCAAATCAACGTTGGATAAGTTAACCACCCTTAAATCAGGGCACAAGCTAAGCAAACTAGCCACGCTTGAACTGGTAGGCAACACGATTAGCGATGAAGGCTTCAAAACACTAGCCAAGGTAATTCAAACCAACACCACGATCACTACGCTCAACATTGATATGGAAGGTAGTGCGAATAGTGATGAAGGCATCAAAGCTCT
>CANGJE010000010.1 GCA_947454305.1 Oxalobacteraceae bacterium | reverse complement strand
GAATTACCACCACCGACAACAGCTACGCGTTTACCTTTGAACAGAGGGCCATCACAATGCGGGCAGTAAGCAACCCCTTTGTTACGGTACTCTTGTTCACCGGGTACATTTAATTCACGCCAACGTGCGCCGGTTGCGATGACAACAGATTTTGCTTTTAAGCTGGCACCACTGTCGAGTTTAATTTCAATAATGTCGCCAGGAATAAGTTCTGTGGCACGTTGGAGGTTCATGATGTCAACATCATAGGACTTCACATGTTGTTCAAGCGCAGAGACTAATTTAGGCCCTTCGGTTTCTTGCATTGAAATAAAATTTTCAATGCTTAAAGTATCCAGCACTTGACCACCAAAGCGTTGCGCTACCACGCCTGTGTGTATACCTTTACGTGCTGAATAAATCGCGGCTGACGCTCCGGCCGGACCGCCACCAACGATGAGCATGTCAAATACATCTTTAGCGTTAATTTTTTCTGCCGCGCGTGCTAATGAACTGGTATCTAATTTCGCGATGATTTCTTCGAGCGTCATTCGACCTTGATCAAAGACTTCGCCATTCAAAAATACCGTTGGAACGGCCATGATTTGACGTTGTTTGATTTCATCTTGAAACAACGCACCGTCTATCATCACGTGACGAATATTCGGATTAAATACCGCCATCACATTCAAAGCCTGCACAACTTCTGGGCAGTTTTGGCACGAAAGAGAGATGTAGGTTTCGAACAGATAGTCACCTTTTAATTGACGTATCTGTTCGAGTACATCAGCACTGACTTTCGGAGGATGACCACCCACTTGCAAGAGGGCCAATACCAACGACGTAAACTCATGACCCATAGGTATGCCAGCAAAACGCACGCCCGAGTTGCTTCCTACACGATTAAGTGCAAAAGAAGGTTTGCGCTCAGCGTCATCATTGCGCTCTTTAAAAGAGAGACGCGGTGACAGTGCTGCAATTTCTTGCAGCATACTGCGCATCTCTTGAGATTTTTCGCTGTGGTCCAGCGAGGCAACGATCTCGACAGAATGGGTAATTTTATCGAGGTAGGTTTGCAACTGAGTTTTAATGGCGGCGTCTAACATGATGACCTCGTAGTTTGATGAATAACGAATCTAGGAGGATTAGATTTTTCCGACCAGATCGAGCGAAGGTGCGAGTGTTTCAGCACCGGGTGTCCATTTGGCTGGGCAAACTTGGCCTGGATGAGCGGCGACATACTGTGCAGCCTGAACTTTGCGCAGCAATTCAGTTGCGTCACGGCCGATGCCATCGTCATGAATTTCGGCGATTTTGATTTGGCCTTCTGGATTGATTACGAAGGTGCCGCGTAATGCTAGGCCGCTCTCTTCGACCATGACATCGAAGTTGCGTGTGATTGCGCCGGTTGGGTCGCCCAACATGGGATAGCGAATTTTGCTAATCGTATCTGAGGTGTCATGCCAGGCTTTGTGAGAAAAATGCGTGTCAGTCGATACGCCGTAGATTTCTACGCCCAAGGCTTTAAATGTGTCGTAGTGGTCAGCCAGATCGCCGAGTTCGGTTGGGCAGACGAAAGTGAAATCAGCTGGGTAGAAGAACACGACAGACCACTGACCTTTAAGGTTGGCTTCGCTCACAGGAACGAATTTGCCGTCGTGGTAGGCAGTCGTTTTGAATGGTTTGATAGTGGTGTTGATGAGAGACATGGTTATTACTCCTTAGGGATGGTTGAACAATCAGGGCTACGGAGCGAATCATAGGCAAGATCAATCAATGGGTAAATTTGATAGTTTTTATTAATTGAATAGGCGCTGCCTATTGGCCTGGGTTATTTGATAGATTTTTGGTTCGCATCTGGAAAAATCAGCTGGCAGCCCTATATACAGCGATCAAAGACGCGTATTGCGTCGCGATTTGCTTACATCTATGGGGCGGAATCGGGGTTTTGAGGCTTGCGCTTACTGCGTTAAGGGGTAATCCGTGCCATCTGGCCGGGTTTGAGTAGAATGCCGGCAGACCGTACTGTGTTGGGCGGATTTTTTCCGCATGCTTGTCTTTTGGAGGAACCATGAAAAAGCTTTGGGTAGCAATGATGATTGTGATGATGGGCATGACGGGAGTCATGACTGGGGCCGAGGCCAAACGCTTAGGTGGCGGTGGCTCGTTTGGAAAATCATCCCCAAGCTTTAGCAAACCCGCGCCTATGCAAAACGCTGGTCAGCAGGTGGCGCCTGCACCACGTCCTGCTCAACCTGCGGCACCCGCACCTGCGCCAGCACCCTCCAGCCCTTGGAAGGGCATCGTTGGCGGCGCGCTCTTAGGTTTGGGCATAGGAGCGTTGATGTCCCACTTTGGAATGGGCGCTGAATTTGGCAGCATGATGAGTGGTTTGTTGATGGTGGCTTTGGTGGTGTTCGCTGGAATTTTTCTGGTGCGCCTGTTGGCTCGCAAATCGGGCACGAGTTCTCCTCAACCAGCGTATGCAGGTTATGCCGATGAACCAGCGCAGCGTGTTGCCACACCCGAGATTGGATCTAATCTGGGCCACTCGGCTGGTGCACCCGCACCATTGAATTGGGAAAGTGGACAGACACAAACTATTCCCGCAGGCTTTGATACCCCCGCTTTTTTACGCAGCGCGAAAACAAATTTTATTCGTATGCAGGCAGCGTGGGATAAAGCTGATGTGCATGACATTCGCGAATTCACTACACCAGAGATGTTTGCTGAGTTGAAGATGCAACTTACTGAACGAGGCACATCAACGAATGAGACGGATGTCGTTAGCTTGGAAGCGGAAATGCTTGGCATTGAAACGACCGCCGACGAATACATCGCTAGCGTTCGTTTTCATGGCATGGTGCGCGAAGCCGCGAATGCGCCGGCGGAAGCTTTTAATGAAATTTGGGTGTTGGCTAAACCGGTTTCAGGACAAGGTGGTTGGTTGTTGGCGGGATTGCAGCAGAGCTGATTTTTTACGCTTTAACAAAGGGCGTTTATGCGCTTTCGCCATGTCAATTAGTCAGTCGTTAAATGCCGCTCGCAGGAAACTGCGGGCGGTTTTTACTTGTGACTTAAGTTGCACTTTTTTCTCGCTAACGCATGTCTGACACTAAAAAATTTAACTACCCAGAGCTGACATCGTATGTGATAGGTGGCGCAGCATTGCTGCTGATATTACAAACAGGATTATTGGCGGCGCTTTACTCAGGATTATTGGTGTATGCCCTGGTTCATTTGATCGTGCCAGCACTGAGTTCGCGCATGAGTAATCAAAAGGCGAAGTTAACCTCGGTCGCGGTACTTGGGTCAGTGATTGTTTTATTGTTGACGGTAGGTGCGTGGATTCCTTTAGCTTTTTTTCTTTCAGACGACGGTAGCTATCCGGTCTTGTTAAAGAAAATGGCAGACTTGATTGAAATGTCGCGCAATCAAATTCCTGAGTGGCTAGCGGACTATTTACCTGCAAGCGCAGAGGCCTTGCAGCAAACGCTAACTGCATGGATGCGTGAGCATGCCGGGCAAGCCAAGCACATAGGCGAACAAACAGGCAGAACGATAGCGCACCTTATTGTTGGCATGGTGATCGGTGCCATGGCCGCTTTGTATGACACCACTCGCATACATCACTTTAAACCGCTATCAGCAGCTTTGCATAAACGCGTAGTTAATCTTCATCAAGCGTTTCGACAAATCGTTTTTGCTCAGGTTCAGATTGCTGCCATCAACGCACTACTGACAGGAGTATTTTTGTTGGCGATTTTGCCTTTGGCGGGGATCCATCTGCCCTTCGTCAAAACATTAATTCTTCTGACGTTTGTTGCAGGGCTATTACCAGTGATTGGTAATTTGATTTCGAATACGGTGATTGTGGTGATCAGCCTGTCTCACTCATTATCGACCGCCGGATTAGCGTTGTTATTTCTAGTCACGGTGCATAAACTAGAATATTTTTTGAACGCCAAAATTGTTGGCACCAAAATCAATGCGCGAGCGTGGGAATTACTATCAGCCATGTTGGTGATGGAGGCTTTGTTTGGGATAGCCGGAGTGATTGCTGCGCCTGTTTTTTACGCCTACATCAAATCTGAACTATCCCAAGCCGAATTGGTTTAACGTCAAAGCACCAGACTAATTATTTTTGATCCTCATTATCGGGTTCGGCCAAAGAAACGATCAAATCAACGGGTCTGGCTGAACGTTTGCGCATACGTAAATTAAGCATTTCTACAGCCACTGAAAAAGCCATCGCGCTATAGATATAGCCTTTGGGTACGTGATGTCCCAAACTTTCGGCGATCAGCACAACACCAATCACCACTAAAAAAGCGAGTGCCAGCATTTTGATAGTGGGATGGGCTGCAACGAATTCGCCAATAGCTCTCGCAAACAACATCATTAATCCGACGGATGTGATGACTGCAGCGACCATCACGCTGATTTGTTCAACCATACCAATCGCAGTGATGATGGAGTCGAGCGAAAACACAATATCGATCAACATGATTTGAAGAATCACTACACCAAAGCTATGCGCGGCTGATCTGCCTGCACTATCGTGTGAACCTTCCATTGTTTCGTGAATTTCACCCACGCTCTTCCACAGCAAGAATAGTCCTCCTAGCAATAGAATGAGATCGCGTCCGGAAAAATTCTGATCCATCACCGATACGATGGGCTCGGTCATGCCGACTAGCCAGGCAAGCATCATCAATAAGCCTATGCGCATGAACATTGCAGCAAACAAACCTGTGCGACGAGCGAGTTCGCGTTTTTCAATCGGCAGCTTATCGACAAGAATAGAAATGAAAATCACATTGTCTATTCCGAGTACGAGCTCTAAAGCAGTCAGTGTGAGAAATGCAGCCCACATGTGAGGATCCAGCAGCAAATCAAACGACATTCGTCAGCTCCTTAGTCAAAAAAAAGCCGGCCAAAGCCGGCTTTGCAAAGGTAAGTGTAACGCGTTAATACAGCGAGCTAATCCAGTGTGCAAGATTGGTGATGTCTTCTTCGGACAACGTTTGTGCCAAGCTAGTCATGTTGCCGGCGTCATTGGTACGCTCACGCGCCTTAAAGTTTTTTAACTGCGTCATGACGTAATCAGGATGCTGACCCGCCAAGCGTGGAATTTCATTTTGACCAGACATGCCACCCATGTGACACATCGCACATAAAGACTCTTCAGCTTTAGCTGCGCCTGCTTTGATTCGCTCGGGCTCAGCTTTAAATCCGGTGCGAGCTTGTTTTTGCGCGGCAAAGTAAGCAGCCAGATCATGCATGTCTTGCTTTTCAAGAGCGCCGGCAACCGCTGTCATCATAGGATTTTTACGCCGACCTTCTTTGTAATCTTTTAATTGTAAATACAGATAACGCGCATTTTGACCAGCAAGTGTTGGAAACATACCCGATGCGGAGTTACCAGACGCGCCATGGCATGCCACGCAGGCCTCAGCTTTTTTCTTACCGGCTTCGATATCTTGTGCCTGCGCTCCAGCACAAAGGGAGATCAGCACGAACAGCGAAGTTACTGCTGCACGGAAATTCATGATTAAACCTTTGATTCGATGGTTAGATAAAGTTAGATAAAAAAAGAGGCTGCCCTTAGGCAGCCTCCTTGTACCGCGCTAAATTACAGAGCGAATACGAACACGCTATTGCCGCGCTTGAAATCAAGCTGGCTGTTACCGCCTGCTGCAACGGCGATGTATTGCTTACCGTTGATTGTGTACGACGTTGCTGGTGCATTCACGCCAGCGCCGCACTGATACTGCCACAGTACCTTGCCTGTTTTAGCATCGTAGGCTTTGAACCAGCCGTTGCCTTCACCAGCAAACACCAAGTTACCTGCAGTTGCCAGAACGCCGCCGATCATTGGCTGATCAGTACGTGCTTTCCAAACAACCTTACCTGTATCGAGGTTAACTGCAGTTACGTTACCGAACTGCTCTTCACCTGGAACGTTTTTGAACGCGCCGCCCAACCACAGTTTGCCGCCTGGATAGCCAGACGCTTCAACGTGGTAAGTCATAGGCTGCTCAAGGTTGGCAGCAAATGCCAAACGCAACGGTGGGTTAACAGCCATCTGCGACCATTCAACACCGCCGTTAGCACCCAAGGACATACGTGTGCCTTGAGGTGTTGGCAAGCTCCACAGACCTTCTTGCGAAACCATAGGCTCGGAGAAGCGGATCAGGTTGCCGTTGTTACGGTCATGAACATAGATGTGGCCAGTTTTGCCGCCGTGGATAGCCACAGGGATCATCTTGCCGCTCTTGTCTTTAGCTTCAGTCAGGATAACTGGCGAAACTGCATCCAGATCCCATACATCGTGAGCGATGTACTGGAAGTGCCACTTGTACTTACCTGTTTCGAGATCAACAGCGATCATCGAGTTGGTGTACAGGTTGTCACCAGGACGCTCAGCACCGTACAAGTCAGGCGATGGATTGCCAGCGACGAAGAAAGCCGTTTTGGTTTTGCGATCGATAGCAGGAGTCATCCATACGCCACCACCCAGAGTTTTGTAGAAATCACTGTTCTTTGCCAGAGCAGCTTTTTCTGCAGCGATGTCACGATGCATGTTGCGACCTGTTGCATCGTTAACTGCCCACGTACCCTCGTGACCTTTTTCAGGAATGGTGTGGAATGTCCAGATCAGTTTGCCGCTGTTAGCGTCATAGGCTTTCACGAAACCGCGAACGCCATATTCACCACCATTGGTACCGATCAGTACTTTGCCATCAGCCACTGCAGGAGCCATCGTTTCGCTGTAGCCTAGTTCTGGATCAGCGATTTGAGTTTCCCACAGCATCTTGCCTGATTTAGCATCGAGTGCGACGAGTTTTGCATCCAGCGTGCCCATGTAGAGCTTGCCTTCAGAAATAGCGACACCTTTGTTATTTGGGCCGCAGCAGTAAGTCGATACAGGACCGATCTTGTGCTTGTAGTGCCAGTACTGCTCACCAGTTGACGCGTTGATAGCGTAAACATGGTTGTATGACGTTGTCAGGAACATGACGCCATTAACGACCAGCGGTGCAGTTTCCATAGACTCGACGATACCTGTCTGGAAAACGAATGCAGGGCGCATCTTAGCGACGTTACCTGAATTGATTTGCGCAGCAGGGTGATAACGAGTTTGTTCGTAGCTGCCGTTCGGGTGCAACCAGTTTTTGCTGTCTTTACCTGCGGCATCCAGCATAGACTGACTTACGGTCCCAAAATTGGGCATTGCGATAGGCTTAATACCAGCCCCGGCAATCGGTTCTTGCGCATACACGGAACCTGCGAGTAGCAGGCTTGTGGCGGCAAGCGTCTTGAGCATCTTATTCAGAGCCATGAAGCTTCCTCTCTAGTTGGGGTTATCGTCTCTTCTGTCCGGCGAACCTTAGAAAACCCCTGAGTCATCTGATCAAAGTTTTTCAAGCTTGCTGCCCTGCTAGGAGCGCGCATGTAGGCCAGACTTCTTTTTTTCGACCGCAATAAAAAACACTTATTATTGCGCCTATTGATCCTATTACCAGTTACTGCGCTTGGCAATAAAAAACATCGATTTATTAAGGCAATACACATGAAAATTATCAAACGAATTATGCTGCTTTTCAGCCTGTACTTTTTTTGCGCCGCAATAAATGCGCAAGAAACGGACAATCCACATAGCGCTTCATTAGCGGCTGTGCGCGCCGGCAATCTAACCAAACTCAAGGACCTGATTGAGAACCGAGGCGCGAATATCAATTCGCGCAATCGTCCGGGCGAAAGCTTGCTGCTGATGTCCATCAAAGCAGGCAATAAAGAGATGATTAACTACCTCCTTGAGAAAGGAGCAAACATTGAAACCGCTAATACGTCGAAAGTCACACCACTGATGGCGGCCGCGTATGCGGGTGATGTCGATACATTAGAAAAATTGCTAAGTAGAGGCGCCGATATTCATGCGCTTGATCAATTAAAAAAATCAGCCATGGTGTACGCCGCCGGTAATGGGCATACCGAGGTAGTTGCGCGCTTGATTACCGCTGGCGTTGATGTGAATGCGCGTTATAAGAGTGAGCTTACGGCCTTGATGTGGGCTGCCGGCTCTGGACATGCGCAGACTGTTACGCTTTTGTTAGATAAGGGTGCTGATGCTTCATTGCTCGATGATCGTGGTAAAACCGCGTATCAAATGGCAGATGATGCCGGGCATTTGGAAGTGAAAAAATTGCTAGGGCAGCGAGCAAAATAACTCCTCCGCAAATAAAAAAGCCTGTGGTCGCACAGGCTTTTTTTACCAAAATTTAACAGGAAAGCTTTCGAGAAGTAAAAACTCACCTTTACATAGGCGTCAGCGTTTTTTCAATTCCACTTCAAATTGTGCAAACCACGCTGAAACTTTGTCGATGTCGGCATTGGTAAGCGGCTTGGCAATCACGCTCATTTGCTCATGCTGACGTTGACCGTCGCGGAAGTGTCGCAACTGATTAACTAAATAAATTTCGGACTGTCCTGCTAGCGAGGGAGTGCCGGGCATTTTAGACAGCCCATTTTCACCATGGCACATGGTGCAGCTTTGCGCGATTTCGGCGCCGGTTTTTTCTGCGGAAAGCGCGCTGTTAGTGAAAGCGGAAAACACGATTGCTGAGGAAAATAAAATAACGGATTTCATGATGTAAATCGAAAAGTTGTTTTTGCGAGGGCCGAACTATACCCTCAATTGAAAACGCCTGCCACTAGAAACCGGGGCAGGCGTTTTGCGTAAAACACCGAGCCGTTGCTCGGTGAAGTTACGAGAGGCGATTAGTTACCGGTGTAGCTGATGCGATAGATCGCGCCAGCGTAGTCATCGGATACCAGAATCGAACCATCAGGCAAGTTAGCCACGTCAACTGGGCGGCCGATAGCGCGCTTAGTTGCTGTGTCGATGAAGCCTTCTGCGAACACTTCTGCTTTGCCAGCTGTGCCATCAGCGTTCAAAGGAACGTAGTTGACCAGGTAGCCGCTAGGAACGGTACGGTTCCATGAGCCGTGCGAAGCAACGAAGATACCGCCCTGATATTTTTTAGGGAACGATTTGCCAGTGTAGAAAGACATACCGAGCTGAGCTTGGTGAGCTGGGAATTCAACTTGTGGGAACGTTGATTTTGGCTCTTTCATGTCTTTCAGTTCACCAGCTGCAGGTGAACCTGCAACTTTGAAGTGGCCGTTCCAGTATGGGAAACCGAAATGCTCACCAGCTTTGGTGATGCGGTTCAATTCGCCTGGAGGAACGTCATCACCCAGACCATCAACCTGGTTGTCTGTTGTCCAGATTGTTTTGTCTTTTGGGTTGATGTCGATACCAGCTGGGTTACGCATACCCATTGCATACACTTCACGACCCGAACCATCAAATGGGTTCAAACGAACAACACCGCCGATACCGACTTTGTTGTACAGATCGATCTTGTCTTTAGGCTGAACGTTGTATGGCTGGCCCAGAGTAACGTAGAGCTTGCCATCATCAGCTACACGGCAAACGCGGCCAGTGTGGTTGTATGACTGCTCTTCAACTGGAATCAGGCCGCCTTCTTTAACTGCAGTAATAACTGCAACGTCCGGACCTTCGTAGAAGTATTCAGCAGCTGGGAAGTTCAGAACGCGGTTCGATTCAACCACGATCAAGAAACCATCCTTAGTCCAGCAAACGCCGTTAGGATTTTTGAATTTGATCGAAGGAGCGAAAGGCTTAACTTCGTCAGCAGTCATGTCACCGTTACGGTCAGTAACTGCCCATACGGTGGTTTTGCGTGTACCAACGAACAGCATGTTGGTTGAAGGAGCAACGGCCATGTAACGTGCATCAGGAACGACTGCGTACAGTTCGATCTTGAAGCCTTCTGGCAGTTTGATTTTCTTCAGATTAGCTTTGAGCTGATCAACGTTCGCACCGGTCTGAGGAACGGTAGGAATATCGATTGCTGTGTTGGTGTTTTTCATTGCCGAGATCTTGTCTAGATTCTCGTCGGCAAAGCTTGGTGCAGCAAATGCTACGACTAAAGCAGAAGCCAGGATGCTCTTAACGAATGCAGTGGATTTGGCCAATGTAATCTCCGATTGGTTTTTATTGACTGAACAGTAAAACTAAGTGAACCCAAGCAAAAAGTTTCATTAATTTTTTAACAAGCTAATTAATGAGACTGATGCCATATTGCAAGTGGGGCCCCGAATATAGGCTCCTCGTCAGGGGGGATACAAGTGAATTTTTTTCATCCTCCCATTTTTTTCTAGAGACAGGCCGGCCGGGATAAAGAACCTCCACATATTCGCCGAAAACCTCTACAGCAAAGTGTTAATCAGGCTTTTAATCCGAACATGGTTTTAAAATTAACAATAATTTTAGGAGGCTGAGTTAAGTTTCCAAAAAATTATCGAATGACTACGCCCCAGGGAGTATCGCCTACCGGGATCTCAACGATTGCTTTTAACTCAATCGCATCGATCACAGAGACTGAGTTGGATCGACCATTCGCCACATAAAGTTTTTTACTATCCGGAGTGATTGCCATATTCCAGGGACGTTTACCCACAGGGATGGTGGCAATGATTTCATTCGTTGCAGTATCGATGGCTGAGACAGTGCCGTCCTTGCCATTCGTCACAAAGACGCGAGTTCCATCGGGTGATGCGGTCACACCATTGCAGAAATTACCAGTCTTTAGCTGTTTGATGACTTTGCGGCTACGTACGTCAATCACATACACGGTATTCACCAGTTCGGAAGCAACATAAGCAACTTTGCTGTCTGGGCGAAAAGCGATGCCGCGCGGACGATTACCTACTTTGATTGAGGCTACTTGTTTGCGTTTAGCGAGATCGATAACGTCAACGCTGTCCGCTTCTTCAGCCGAGACGAACATCCATTTGCCATCGGGACTAAACACCGCATGCTCAGGATTTTGTCCGCGCGTCTTGATTGCAAATTCTTTGCGGCCTGTCGCGGTATTAACAAAGTTAACCGAATTACTAATCTCCGATGCGGCCGCGACCCACTTGCCATTGGGTGATATCGATACACCTTCAGGCGATTCGCCTAACTCAACCGTGCCTGATGCGATGCGTTGATCCAGATCGATTTTCACCAGTACGTTGTTTGGTTGATCGCTCACATACAAAGTCTTGCCATCTTTAGAAGCAGCCAAGCCTCTGGGTTTGTCACCTGCTTTGATTTCAGCGACAACGCTGTCATTCTCCGTATCGATTACAGAAATCGTGCCGGATTTTTCATTCGGAACATAGGCAAACGGTGCTGCTATCGATGTGGCGCAAAAACCAACGGCTACGATGGCAGTAAGGAAGCTCAGTATCCGTGTATGTAGTGTGGTCTTGTTGTTCATATGAATTTTAATAATTAGTTCAAGGGTGGTGATACGCGATCGAACAGGTAAGCCGTCTCTTGCTTACGCAGTGTTGAAGCACGGTGTTATCGATCGCACGAAAAGGATACAGCAAGCCCAAAGTCGGCGAGTATTTTCTTGTGTTCAAATCGAATAGGAAATTTCAGGTAGGATCACTGCTACGTTGGTTAGCAGCACTGCGACCGAAGCAGTCTATGAATCATAGCGCTCACCTTACATTTACTGAAAGATTTTAATGCCTGATAATTTTGACGAGAATGACTGGAGACGATTTCTTAAAAGTCTGGGAGAAGATCCCGATCGTCCAGGCTTAATAGAAACACCTGCTCGAGTAACTAAAGCGTGGAAGCATTGGACCTCAGGTTATGCTCAAAATCCATCCGATGTTTTAAAAGCGTTTGAAGATGGCGCTGAGGAGTACAACGAATTAATCGTAGTTCGCAATATTCCAGTGTATAGCCATTGCGAACATCATCTCGCTCCATTTTTTGGCAAAGCAACGGTTGGATATATGCCGGACGGGAAGATCGTTGGCTTGTCGAAGCTCACGCGCTTAGTTGAATGTTTCGCAAAACGTTTGCAAGTACAAGAGCGTCTCACCATTCAAGTGGCAAATGCGTTAATGGAAAGTTTGCAACCTAAAGCGGTCGGCGTCGTGATTCGTTGTCGCCATCTGTGTATGGAAAGTCGCGGCATAAAAACCGCCGGTGAAGAAACCGTAACCTCAGCCATGCTGGGTGAGTTACAGCCTAATCTGGCAATGCGTACCGAATTCCTGCATCTTGCGCGCGAAGATTTGGGTCATTGGTAAGCTGAGCTAGCGATTATTTTTTCTTTTTAGTCGATCTAGCCTTTTTTATCGCCAGCATCGTACCGCGACAATTAGCTGAGCCGCAGCGACACTCGTAAGCAGCCTTGAGTTTTTTTGTCATGCGTAGATCAATGACCAGGCCGTAGTCGTAGCACAATTCTTCGCCGCGCCGAATATCGTTTAGCGCGTGTATAAATACGCGGCCTTTTTCTTCTTTTGCTTCGCAATTCGGATCGCACGCGTGATTGATCCAGCGCGCATCATTTCCTTGATCTCCACCGTCGATTAGCTTTCCGCTTTCAAGACTAAAGAAAAACGTGTGATGCGGATTTTCTGGATCTAGTCCAAAACGTTTATCAGCTTGTTTGTCGGTGATGCGTTTGCCTTGGTATTCAATGATCTGCGTTCCTGCTGGAATTTTGCGAGTGGCGAACACGCCCTGTCCGTGCACCTTGGAATGCTTAACTCGAATAAACGATTCAGTAGGAGTGCTGCTAGTGCTCTTGCGTGTTGATTTCATGGAGGTCGTTTAAATGGGTAAAAAAGCCATAGCCGATCATGATATCGGGGGGCATTGTTTATACACAAGCAGCTTTTGAATTTTTCGAGGCCTTACCTAGTTATTTGCTGGAGTTATACAGATTTTGTAAATTTTTCAAAAGACCGGTAATTTTTTCTTGCTTCTAGTGGTCGAAGGTGGAACTAGCGTTGATTTGCGGCCTAGTTTGCCTTGGCATGTCAATTGCACACGCCCTCATGCTTTGCTTATTCAGAGCGTTGGTTTGTGTACTGCTTAACCTAGGAGAAAGCCTATGTCTTCCAAAATCGTATCGTCGTATTCTTCCGTGGCGTTGATCGCGCTATTCGGCGGAGGGCTCATGCTCAACACGGCACTTGTTTATCCACAAAGCTCGGGTGTGGGTGTGTCAACGAATGTGACAAACAAGAGCTCATCGGGAGCATCCACGCTGGGTAGTACTAGTTCAACAGCGCGCTTCAATAAAGCTGATGAAAAATTGGTGGTGCAATTAGCTCAGGCAAATATTGCAGAGATTAATACGGCCAAACTCGCAGATCAAAAATCTAAAAATGATCAGGTAAAGACGCTGGCAAAAAAAATGATGGATGATCACACCAAAGCCTTAGATGAGCTGAAACAGTTGGCTCAAATTAAAGGCATGACCTTGCCCACCGAGCCTGATCGACAACAAAAAATGGTGGAAACTCGGCTGACAGCCTTGTCGGGTGAAAAATTTGATAAGCAGTATGTCGAACAAGTCGCGGAGCGCGCTCATAAAGGCGAACATAAATTACTACTTCAAGCAGGAGCGAAGGCGCAAGATATGGAATTAAAAAATTACGCGACTAAAACCTTGGCGGTCATTGAATCTCATCAGCAATTGGTGAAGGACACCACTCGAAGCATTGAATCAGGTAGTCACGGCAAAAGTGATTCGGGTGTGAGTAGTGGCGGAGGTATGGGCGAGAAAAGCCCTCCGGCTTACGGCCAATAAGTGTTTTTGGGCGGTTGGGCATACTAGGGTCGAAGGATAGTGCCCATTAGCAGGCCTTGCAGAAGTAAAATGAGGCCTTGCTCCGCCCCACATTACTGGCGAGGGGCCCGCTCGCTTACCGAGTGGGTCGCCGCCGATTTTTTTCATGCTGCGACTCACCGACCTTCAATTACCGTTAAATCATCCCGACACCGCGTTACGCGAGGCTCTGCTTGCGCGCTTGGGGGTGGCTGATGATCAGTTAGTCGCTGTTCGAATATTTCGACGTGCTGCCGATGCGCGGAAAAAAAGTGCTATTCACTTGGTCTACACCGTAGACGTTGAGGTTGTCGATGAAAAGGCCGTACTAGCGAAGCTCAAGCCCAACAGCAAAATTAGCATCACGCCGGCTATGGACTATCAGTTTGTGGCGCGTGCGGGGAAGGTAGCTTCGTTGCGTCCAATTGTGATTGGATTTGGTCCGTGCGGATTATTTGCGGCACTCATACTGGCTCAGGCCGGTTTTAATCCATTGATCATAGAACGTGGAAAACAAGTTCGAGAGCGCACCAAAGATACCTTTGGACTCTGGCGTAAGCGTGAATTACATCCTGAATCAAATGTGCAGTTTGGTGAGGGTGGCGCCGGTACTTTTTCAGACGGCAAATTGTGGACGCAAGTCAGCGATCCCCAACACTATGGACGCAAAGTTCTGGAAGAGTTTGTAAAGGCCGATGCGCCACCCGAGATTATGTATGTCAGTAAGCCGCACATCGGTACGTTCAGATTGGTAAAAATGCTTGAACAGATGCGCGCCAACATTATCGAGTTGGGTGGCGAATTTCGATTTGAACAAAAAGTGGATGACTTAGAGATTGTTGATGGAGAGATGCGCGGAGTTGTACTTTCAAACGGAGAGCACATCCCTGCGAATCACGTAGTCCTTGCCATTGGCCACAGCGCGCGCGACACCTTCCAGATGTTGCATCGTTGTGGCGTGCATGTTGAGGCCAAACCTTTTTCAATAGGATTTCGCATCGAACATCCACAGTCCTTGATAGACAGAGCGCGCTATGGTGCGAGCGCGGGCAATCCTATATTAGGCGCTGCAGATTACAAATTAGTTCACCACGCCAGTAACGGGCGTTCGGTATACAGCTTTTGTATGTGCCCTGGCGGCACGGTGATCGCAGCAACCTCTGAGACGGGGCGTGTCGTCACCAATGGCATGAGTCAGTATTCGCGTAATGAACGTAATGCGAATGCCGGCATAGTGGTGGGTATAACACCTGAAGACTATCCTGCAGGTCCGCTCGCAGGAATTGATTTTCAGCGTGAACTCGAGTCGCGTGCGTATGTGTTGGGTGGTTCGAACTACAACGCACCTGGACAGTTAGTCGGTGATTTCATCGCGGGCAAATCATCGCAAGAATTTGGTGAAGTGCTGCCGTCGTATCAACCGGGTGTGAGCTTGGGCGAACTCGACACCGCTCTGCCTACGTATGCCATACAAGCGATTCGTGAAGCACTGCCGGTATTTGATCGGCAGATACGTGGTTTTGCGATGAACGATGCTGTACTCACCGGTGTTGAAACGCGTACCTCATCGCCTGTGCGCGTGCGCCGCGGCGCAGATTTTCAGAGTATCAATACACGCGGCCTTTATCCGGCAGGTGAGGGTGCGGGTTATGCGGGCGGCATTATGTCGGCAGCGATTGATGGTATTCGAATAGCCGAAGCGGTCTCTCTCGCGATGAGTCGCACAAAATAAAAAGAGCCGCAATCGCGGCTCTTTTTATTCGTGCTTTTGTACTCTTACAAATTACTGCTTCTTGCTGCGAGCAGGCTTCTGAGTTGTTGAAGCGAAGTGCTTGCTTGATTCAGTAATATTTTCTTCTATCGTTTCGATGGCGTGCTTGGTTGCTTTGGTCAGTTGCTCATAAGCTGCGTGACTATTGGCAACGCTGGCTTTCAGCATTTCAATCGCTTTTTCTGATCCTGCTGGGGCTGCTTTCGACAATTCATCGATCAGTTTGTTGACCTGACGTGAAGTTTCAGCCACTTGTGCTTCAGTCGCTTTAGCGAGTTCGGCTTGGGTTTTCGAAGCAATGCTGGCTAACTGGCGACCATAGGCGAGCGCTTTTTCTGCGTTCGGCTGAGCGTGGGCAGAGGTCAGTTGAATGACTTCTTGAGCATCCTTAGCGGCCAACACTTGTTGTGCGGCTGCCGATGCGTGTTCTAGCGATGCCTTGGCAGTCGCCATATTCAGTTCGGCGACTTCGGCGACGGTTGTCAGTGCTTTGGCGGCAAACTCATTTAAAGCGGCCAGATGAGAATCAATGCTTGCCTTGGTGGCGTTGGATAATTGGGTTGCTGATGTAAACATGGCGCTTCTCCCTAAAGTTGTGAATTCGATAAATTCGTATCGGCGGCGCCATATTTTGTGCGCTGCAATAAATCGTATTTTAAGGCCGCAAAGCAGCATGTCAAGCTTTTTTTGTGCAGAGCAGCAAAAAATTGATCTGGGGCCGTTGAGTGCTGTCAAATAGAAAACTTACGTGCGTTTTGGCAGGCATTTGCAAAGTTTATGGGTGGCGGTCGCACTCACCTATAATCGTCCAACCCTAGAAGCCGGCCAGGCGAAGTCCTGCGCTTGATGACGCCAAAAAGAATGAATAAAGAACACTTCCCCCATTGGCCTGCCGGTCTTCCTCACACGCTTACCACCCCACAAACAACGCTGGTCGCCAACCTCGATATATCAGCGCTGCGTTACCCGGAAAAAATCGCTCTGGTTTTTTTTGGAAAAAATATCACTTACAGAGCGCTCAAAGCGGAGGTTGATTTACTCGCAGGCTATTTGCAGCAGTGTGGCGTAAAGCGCGGTGACCGCGTGCTCTTGCAGATGCAAAACAGCCCGCAATTCGTGATGGCGTTTTATGCCATCTTGCGGGCCGATGCCATCGTTGTGCCGGTCAACCCTATGTTGTTAACGGATGAATTGCGTCATACGGTGGAAGATAGCGGCGCAGAAATTGCGATCTCTTCGCAAGAGCTCTTACCTCAAATTACACCACTGTTAGGTGTGACTGATTTGCGTCGTATCGTCGTCGCGTGTTATAGCGACTATTTGTCTGATGCCGATAGCGATGCGCCAAGTTGGGTGAGTGCACCTCGCTTGCCGATAAACGATGACAGGCTCACGGCTTGGAGCGATGCGATTGCCCAAGGTCGCTCACCTGCTACGGCGCTAGCGGGGCCGGAAGACTTGGCCTGCATGCCGTATACCTCGGGTACAACGGGCCGGCCTAAGGGCTGCATGCATACGCACAGCGCGGTGATGTACAACGCGATGAGCGGAGCTATGTGGGCTGGTGCAGGTTCACCTGATCATGTGATCTTGCTTTCCCTACCTTTGTTTCATGTCACTGGTATGCAGATCAGTATGAACGCAGCGATTTACGCTGGCGCGACCTTGATCATCATGCCGCGTTGGGATCGCGATCTCGCAGGTCGCTTGATCACGAAACACAAAGTCACGAGTTGGACCAGCATTCCCACTATGATGATCGATTTTTTATCTAATCCTAAATTAGCGGAATACGACATTACTAGCTTAAAGCGAGTTTCAGGCGGCGGTGCAGCAATGCCAGCGGCAGTTGCGCAGAAATTACTCGACATGACGGGGCTGCGCTATATGGAAGGTTATGGTTTGTCTGAAACGATAGCGACCTCGCACTCCAATCCCATACAGCGACTCAAGCAGCAATGTTTGGGCATTCCTATATTCGGTGTAGATTCACGCATCATCGATCCTGAAACGCATCGTGAACTACCAGCGAATGAAATAGGTGAAATCATTATTCACGGGCCGCAGGTATTGGTGGGCTATTGGCGCGATGAACAAAAAACACGCGATGCATTCCTTGAATTAGATGGAAAAAAATTCTTTCGATCGGGTGACTTAGGTTATCGTGATGACGAAGGATTTTTCTTTTTTACAGACAGACTAAAACGCATGATCAATGCGAGTGGCTACAAAGTGTGGCCAGCCGAAGTCGAGGCGATGATGTACCAACACCCAGACATACAAGAGTGCTGCATCATCGCAACCCATGATGATTATCGCGGTGAGACAGTAAAAGCGGTGGTGGTAAAAAAACCAACTAGCAAAATCAATGAAGAAGAATTAATAGCATGGGCGCGAACACAAATGGCGGCATATAAAGTTCCGCGAGTGGTTGGTTTTGTTGATGCCTTACCAAAATCAGCCACGGGCAAAGTGATGTGGCGACAATTGCAGGAAGCTGAGCGCGGGCTATGAGCATTATCCTCAGCACGTTGAACGCTCGCTTTTCACACGCATCCTTAGGTTTGCGCTATTTAATGGCCAACATGGGTGAGTTAGCCCACATCACACAACTGCAGGAATTTGTCATTGGCACGCGAGCGCCCGACATCGTCGAAAAACTCTTGGCACATCGTCCTACCATTATTGGTTTTGGTGTGTATATCTGGAACGTTGACGAGATTGCCCATGTCGTTGCGCTCCTCAAGCGTGTGGCTCCAGAAGTAATCATCGTGCTGGGTGGGCCGGAAGTGTCATACGAGGTCGAAGAACAAGCCATCGTTAAGCTAGCTGATTATGTGGTGACTGGTTGGGGCGATCTCACTTTTACGCGTTTGTGTGCCGCGATTCTGCACGGGCCGAAACCACTAATGAAAATCCATGCAGGAGAACAACCTCCTATGGAACAGATCGCCTTTCCTTATGCGCATTACACGGCGCACGACATTGCTCATCGAGCTATTTATATCGAAGCCTCAAGAGGTTGCCCATTTAAATGTGAATTTTGTTTGTCCGCGCTCGATAAAACCGCATGGCCATTTCCATTAGACGAGTTGTTGAGTGAGTTAGAAAACTTATATGCGCGCGGAGTTCGCATATTTAAATTTGTGGATCGAACCTTCAATTTAAATATCGCCAATAGCAAACGTATTTTGCAATTTTTTCTCGATAAGATAGAGGCTCACCCAACGGATCACGTGTTCGCACATTTCGAATTGGTGCCTGATCACTTGCCCGATTCTTTAAAAGAGAGTGTGCAGAAGTTTCCGGAAGGGTCGTTGCAGTTTGAAATTGGCATACAAACGTTTAACGTTGAAGTGCAGCGTTTGATTAGCCGAAAACAAAATAATGAGAAAGCGATAGAGAATTTGCGTTGGCTGCGCGAACAAACCAACGCGCATTTACATGTGGATTTGATTGCCGGCTTACCCGGTGAAGATGTCGATAGCTTTGCGCGTGGATTCGATCAGCTGGTGTCGCTACAACCGCATGAAATTCAATTTGGTATCTTGAAGCGTTTGCGCGGTGCGCCGATTAGTCGGCACACTAAAAACTATGGGCTGATTTTTGATTCGTCGCCGCCGTACACCATATTGGCGAACGACCGCATTGATTTCAATACCATGCAACGATTGGTAAGGTTTGCACGCTACTGGGATTTGGTGGCAAATAGCGGGCGCTTCAAATCACTATTACCAGAGGTGTTGGCAGATTCGCCGTTTGCGCGCTTTCTTGCGCTCTCCGATTGGATATACGCTAAAACAGATGCGACTCACAGAATTTCGCCTGAGCGTTTGAGCGCATTATTAAACGAGTGGCTGGAGAGTATGAATCCCGATGTTCAGGTAGCTACCACGCCATTGAATCAGGTCAATGCATCGTCAACTAAGGCAGATCGAGCTAAGTCAGGTACGCAGCGGCAAAAGCGGCATCAGGCCGCATGACCTTCAGCAGATGCGCGCCACGCTTCTATTAGGGCAAGCGCCGCTTCGCTGAGTGATGACAAAGGCAAAATGCGCGAGCGTTCAAAAATCATCAGCGCATAAGCGTCGGCTAGGGCATTAACTTCGGGTGAGAGCGCACGCTCTTCTCCGGTCGCTGGTCGCATGCGACGCCAATAGTTAATGGCTTCTTCTAGTTCTGTAAGAGTGACATCCATGGCGCTATTGTACCGGCACTCGGTGCCGGTACGGATTTCATTGCGATTAATCTAGCCCAAGTTCTTTGCTGAGCAAATCAGCACCGGCAGCCAAGGCTTGCAATTTAGCGGCGGCGATATCGCGTGGCATGGTCACCAAGCCACAGTTTGTGCAGCCATGGATGTGTTTAACGTCGACATACTTTAGCGCGCGGCGCAGCACATCAGCAACCTGCTCGGGCGTTTCTACCGTGGATGTTGCTACATCAATGGCACCCACCATCACATCTTTGCCCTTTAGCATGGCGATCAACTCCATAGGCACGCGCGAGTTCTGGCATTCCAAGCTGACTTGATCGATCGTGCTGTTGGCTAATAGCGGAAATACGTGTTCGTATTGACGCCACTCTTCGCCTAGGCCTTGTTTCCATTTGATATTAGCTTCGATGCCATAGCCGTAGCAAATATGTACCGCTGATTTGCAACTCAAGCCTTGGGCTGCACGCTCGAGTGTTTTTACGCCCCAGTCGCGCACCTCATCAAAAAACACATTGAAGGCAGGTTCATCGAACTGCACGACATCGATACCGGCTGCGGCCAGCTCGAGCGCTTCTTGATTCAAAATTTCAGCAAAAGCCCAAGCGAGTTTTTCGCGGCTTTTGTAATAATCGTCGAACAGCGTATCGATCATCGTCATTGGCCCTGGCAATGTGAACTTGATCGGACCTTTAGTTAACTTGCGCAGACGCTTAGCATCTTCGACAAACACTGATTTCGTACGCACTACTTTATCAATCACGACCGGCACATCGGCGTCATAACGATTACGAATCCGTACCGTTTTTCTGTTGACGAAATCCACGCCGCTAAGATGTTCAATAAACGTGGTGACGAAATGCTGGCGAGTTTGTTCGCCATCGCCAATCACGGTAATGCCAGCGCGCAGTTGATCATCTACTGCCAGACGCATCGCATCCGCTTTAGCTTGCTCAAGTGCTTCACCTTGCAACTGCCACGGCGCCCAGAGTTTTTCTGGTTCGGCTAGCCAGGCTGGTTTAGGCAAGCTGCCTGAAATGGCGGTTTTAATGCGTTGGCTCATGATGTCTCCGGAGACTATTTATTATTAATAAAGGGGTGAAAAAATACGCGAGAATTTAAGTAGGATTTTAAGCAGTACGGTGCTTCATAAAATGTTCTAATCGTTGAACACCTAGCTCGAGTTTATCGAGTGAGCTAGCAAAGCACCAACGTATAGCTCCTTCACCTTCGGGGCCAAATGCGCTACCGGGTGCTAAGCCTATGCCAGCTTCTGCAACGAGTTGTTTACACAGTGCGAGCGAATCTTTCTCACCCTGTATTTTAAAGAATAAGTACATGGCACCTTTAGGCAATGGGGCAATGATGCCGGCTTCTCGGAAAAAAGGCCGTGAGAGTTGTTCGTACAAGTAATTGCGAGCGCGTGTGTAGCGTTCAAGCGTGTGAGTGATAATTTCTTCGCCACGCTCGATGGCAACGATACCTGCCTGTTGCACAAAACCCGGTGCGCAGGAAGTGTTGTATTCGATGAGTTTGCCTAGATCGGCGATCAGTGATTCAGGTGCTTGTATCCAACCCAAGCGCCAGCCTGTCATTAACCACGACTTAGAAAAACTATTAATGGAAACGACGCGTTCATCGGGTTCAGCTAAATTCAGAAATGAGGGCGCGCACGGCGGTGTGCCCGGAGTCTGATCGTAAACTAAGCGCTCATACACGTCATCGGCGATGAGCCAGATACCATGTTTGCGGCAATGCGCTAGTACGACGTCTTGTTGTTCACGGGTGATTACCCATCCCGTAGGATTATTGGGCGAATTCAACAGCAAGGCTTGCGTACCCGGCGTTAGCGCAGCCAACAACTCATCTAAATCCAACTCCCATACGGGGTCATTTTTTTTCGTGTTCAGCTGCAGCGATACGGTGACGACTTCAGCACTAAGAATTTTTGGAATCTCGACTAAATTCGGCCACAGCGGAGTAACGATCACGACTCGATCGCCCGGATTGAGCAGTAATTGCGCGGTCAGCATGAGCGCAGATACGCCCGATGAAGTCAGAGCAATCGAATTGGCGTGAGTGGGTCTGTGCAGGCGTGACGAATACGCAGCAAGCGTTTCTCGCAGTGCGGGCAGGCCAAAGTTTTGCGTATAAAAAGTTTCGCCCGCATCTAACGATTGTTTGGCTGCATCGCGGATGAATGCGGGAGTAACTTCATCCGGCTCACCAAACCAAAAGGGAAGGACATCGCTACGACCCATGCCTGCATTCGCTACCTCACGAATCCGTGAGGCGCGTAATGATTGAATAGAGGCGCGCGATAGCGCTGCGAATGAGCTGGCGTGATTCATAAATTAAAGGCGAGGCGTGAACGACTTGTTTATATTAAGTCGCTTTTTTAGCGCTGACTTTTTTTGCCACAGCTTTTTTAGCTACCGCCTTTTTCGCCGCCACTTTTTTTGCCGGAGCTTTTTTAGCAGCGGTTTTGCTACTCACCTTTTTTGCAACGGCTTTTTTCGCTGCCGTTTTCTTAGCCGTTGCTGGTGCTGCATCAGCATCACCCTCATCACCAGTAGATTTTTCAGCGGCTGGTTTGCCTTTGCGAGGTTCGAATTCAAAACTCACTTTGCCATCTTTGCCTTTGGCTAGATACGCTTTGAATGGCCGACGAGTACGCTGGGAGACGAATCCCGGTAATAAATCCGTGCGCCCATCGTTGAGTAGCTTAACCATCTGCTCAGGAAGAATTTCTTGCTGAAGAATGATGCGGCCGCTACGGAAATCGCAAGCCTTTGGTCTCGCTGCAGTTTTTTCGCAGGTATAGGCTAAGCCCATTTCATACACGTTGCTGCCGCATTTAGGACAGGCGCCCAGCACAGTTTGACCTGTAAAGTCGACCGGTTCAGCGTTTTCGTCATCGTCATTACTCTGGCCAAAATCAAACTCGAGTTTGAAGTTTTGTATCTCTTCATCGCGCGAAATTTTCAAGATGGCGGCAAAGGGTCGTCCCATCTTGGAGCGAAAGCCTTGCAGAGGACCGATGGTGCGATTTGTTAAAAGCTCTTCGACTTCGGCGACTTCAAATTGACGCCCGCCCGGAGTTTTACTCATCGAGAATTCACACTTAGTGCAGGCGAAGCGACGGTAGTTTTCTTTAACGACAGAATTACAATTTGGGCAGGGCGTAGTCAGCGTGGCGTAGTCGCCTGGAATAGTGTCGTTGTCGTATTCTTTCGCGCGCTTGACGATGGTTTGCGTCATCTGCGCAATCTCGCGCATGAATTCTTCACGACTAATACCGCCGCGCTCCATTTGCGCGAGCTTGAATTCCCATTCGCCGGTGAGCTCAGGTGCGGTGAGCTCTGAAACACCTAAGCCACGCAGCAGCGTCATTAACTGAAATGCTTTGGCCGTCGGTATCAGTTCACGCCCTTCGCGCACTAAGTATTTTTCGTTCAATAGTCCTTCGATAGTTGCAGCGCGCGTGGCTGGTGTGCCTAAGCCTTTGCCCGCCATAGCATCACGCAACTCTTCGTCATCCACTAGTTTTCCGGCGCCCTCCATCGCTGACAGCAGCGTGGCCTCGGAATAGCGTGCGGGTGGTTTGGTCACTAACGCATTCGCATCCAGCTTGTCGGTTTTAACTTTCTCATCCTTGGCGACAGCAACTAGCGTACCAGTGGTCTCACCTTCTTTGCCGCTGTGCTCAGCGGCTTCTTTGCCGTACACGGCCAACCAACCTGGGTTGGTGAGTATCTTGCCTTCGGTTTTGAATTGATGTCCTGAGACTTCGGTATAACGAGTTGTCACGAGATACTCAGCAGCGGGATAAAACACCGCCATGAAACGTCGTGCAACTAAGTCATACAGCTTTTGTTCAGGCTCAGACAAATTCTTAGGATATTGCGTGGTTGGGATGATCGCAAAGTGATCGCTGATTTTCGTGTTGTCGAAAATTCGTTTGTTTGGTTTGATCCATCCACTCTTCAGAATTTGCGCGGTGAGTGGATAGTAATTATTACTTTCGCCCAGCGTCTCAACCGTTTGCTTAACGGTCGCGATATAGTCTTCAGGAAGATGGCGCGAATCGGTACGAGGGTAAGTCAGTACCTTGTGGCGCTCGTATAGCGCTTGCGCTAAACCTAGCGTGTTCTTGGCAGAAAAACCAAAGCGCGCATTCGCTTCCCGCTGCAAGCTCGTGAGGTCAAACAATCCGGGTGCCATCGACGTACTGGGTTTGGATTCTTCGCTAACGTTACCTATTTTTCCGCGGCAGGCAGCGACAATCGAATCGGCCGCCGCTTTGCTCCATAGACGTTCGGCGCGTCGTTCGGGATCGATCTCATCTTTCTTAAATTTCGTGTCGAGCCAGCGACCTTCATACACTCCGGCAGCGCACACGAATTCGGCACGTACTTCCCAATAGTCGCGCGATACGAATTGTTTAATTTTTTCTTCGCGCTCGACCACGATAGACAAGGTTGGCGTTTGTACTCGGCCAACGGTCGTTAAATAGAAGCCACCTTCTTTGGAGTTGAAGGCCGTCATGGCGCGTGTGCCATTGATACCGATCAGCCAGTCAGCCTCGCTGCGGCAGCGTGCAGCGTCGGCCAGCGGCAGCATGTCGCCGTCTTCTCGCAAGTGAGTAAAGGCATCGCGAATCGCACCCTGAGTCATCGATTGCAGCCACAAGCGTTTGACTGGCTGCTTGGCTTTTGCGTACTGAACAATCAAGCGGAAAATCAACTCACCTTCGCGCCCCGCATCGCAGGCGTTAATCAGTTCGCCCACATCTTTGCGTTTGATTAATTTGTTGAGTAGCTTGAGGCGTGATTCAGTTTTTTGTATGGGATTTAGCGCAAAGTACGGCGGGATCATTGGCAAATTTGCAAATGACCATTTGCCACGTTTGACGTCATGTTCTTCGGGCGCCGCAATTTCCACCAAATGGCCGACGGCTGATGACAGCACGTAGTCATCGGATTCAAAGTACTCATCGTGCTTAGTGAAGCCGCCGAGGCTCTTCGCGATGTCATTCGCGACAGAGGGCTTCTCAGCGATGATGAGTGCTTTGGTCATGATTTTTCCGGATCTAGGGGCGACATTAGTAGGGCATTTGCCTATTTGGCGGGTAATTACTCACCATTTAGGCAGTGGTATTGCAAATTATGAGCGCTGACGTTTTGATAACGACGGCGCTAGTGCGGCCAATGATAAGCGTGTTATCGCTGACTTCGCAAGCGAGCCATAGTTAGTTAGTCGCGTTAGCTTAGGCTTTGGAGACAAATGGGAAGCGCGAGCTGTTGCCAATTCCGCAATAGCGAGCGGCTTAGGTGCGTTAGCTTCGTGGCGACGAGATGATGGAAAAGGGCTGTACGAAGACAGCCAGAAAAGCCAGTCAGTGATAGACGGGGGGGCTGGAATCTTCGTCGTCAAAAAAGAGTTCGTCGAACATCAGTCCGTCAGGCTCTTTGCCTTGACTCCAAAGCACCATCAATACGATGACTTTGAGTTTGTCTAAAGATATGGGGGATTCATTGACTGCACAGGCGCGCTCGAGAACGATTTCACGCTGCAGTGCATTGATGACATCGGCTGACTCAAGGAATTCGACGAAGCCTATGGCTGCCGAACCCAGCAACTCATATTCACGCTCCGCATAGACGCGAAAACCAAATGAAAACGCGGTTTGTCGAGCCTGCTGGCTGAATATCTCATTAGTCGTCTCGGCGAGGTCGGTCAACCACCCGAGTGCGCGCGAGATTTCTTCTTCTTCGAAACCTACCGCTGATAATTTCTTTGCCAGTGCATCTGAATCTGGGCAGGCATCAGGACGGTAATAGGTTTCGTATAAATAAACGAGGACCTCAAACATAGTCGTAATGTAGCTGCATCTGCGCCGACGCACAAGCATGCGAGTAAAAAAACTTCAAGAACTATTTATTAATCGGCAGCTTTTTATAAATTTTACGCACTTTCGATGCATTTGCAGCCAAATTTACATCGCATTTACATTGAATTTAGTTCGATTGTGAGATGTGAGCCGAGATATAGGCTGATCGCAATTTGGTTTCTAACGCGTGCTGTAATTCGAGCATAGAGTGTCACGCGCCTTGATGAGCCGCATGATTATTTAAATGATTCATATAAATTTAATGCATTTAAATTTAATGAAGCGCTTGATACATCCCGCTAGCAAGTCTTTCTATGCGGCCTGATAGCTCAAGATCAAGCAGGCTGGCTTGAACTTCCGCCATCGTGAGGCCGGTTCGCATGACTAATTCATCAACGCTAACCGGATCATGTCCTGCTGCATTCAGTAGTTGATTGGTAATCGCAGACGTATTTGCGGAATTTACAGGGTTATCTGGCGGAGAAAATTTTTCTTTTAATGGTGTGTGCGGCACATGAAATTCTTCCAGGATGTCTTGTGCAGATTCCACTAGTTTTGCACCTTGTCGTATTAGTTGATGACATCCTTTCGATAGCGGCGAATGGATAGAGCCAGGAATAGCAAAGACATCGCGTCCTTGTTCAAGTGCGCTGCGAGCAGTAATGAGTGAGCCGGATTGAGCGGCCGCTTCGACCACTAAAACACCTTGCGATAAACCGCTGATGATGCGATTACGACGAGGGAAATTTGATGCAATGCCCGGGGTACCCAGCGGGTATTCGCTCACTAAGCAACCATGTACGGCGATTTGATGCGCCAGCTCGCGGTGTTTAGCGGGATACACCAGATCAAGACCCGTGCCTGTGACGGCGACGGTGGATCCTTCGGACGCTATTTCACTGAGTGCACCTTCGTGCGCTGCGCCATCAATGCCTAACGCAAGACCTGAAACAACCGTCAGCCCGCCTGCACTGAGTACCTGCGCAAAACGTCGCGCATTTTGTATACCTTGCAGGGTGGCGTTGCGACTACCTACTATCGCGATCGATTTTCGAGTCAATAATTCTGCGCGACCTTTGACGTACAACACTGGCGGTGGGTCAGCGATGGTAAGCAGCGAGCTGGGGTAGTGGGCATCGGCAAACGTAAGCACTTGATTTCCAGCGTGCTTGCACCACTCCAGCGTGGCATCGATTTGCGTTCGGATACGATCATCAGGTGCTGAGCTAAGCGTTAGCGCGAGTTTTTCATTCACACATTTTTGTAACGCGGAATAGTTGGCGCCGAAAATATTTTCTGGCAAACCAAAATGACTCAGCAATTCGCGTGCGGTTTGTGGCCCCACACCTTCAGTCAGCATTAGCCTTAGCCAATCAGCGAGGCCCTCGGTGTGTGTCATGGCGCTTCCGTATCGGGTGAAATGATCGAGTCGCCAATGGTGATGGCGTCGCGCGCTTGCATGATCATGGCGAGAGAGATTCTTTCTTGTACTTTGAACACCAGTAAGGTTCCAATCGCTTTGTCGTTGAGCGCATTTGATAAAGGGCTTGCGTTCGGACGGATTCTAACGTGCCGCACCACCTTCACCACGCTGCCGGGATCGAGTCCGTGTACTGAGCCACGATTGATCACTACGATGTCATGCATTCTGGCCCAACGACCATCGTGCAATATCGCCGCCAGCTTACCGTCAACGATCTTGCCGGGGTGTGGAAACAATGGGGCGAGATCTGAATCGCTGACGGGTACCAGCTTGTCGCCTGTGCTGACTTCTTTTTCTGAACGCGTTATTTCAAACTTATGCATGGCCCCGCCAGGTTGGATCAGACGAACGCGACCTATATTTAAGCCCGCCACACCCAGCGGCTGCTTTGTATCCGGATCGATAATGGAGTACTCGACACGGAATACATCAAATTGTTTGTTAGATCCTACGTCGCCGATTACAAAAACGCTATCGCCTTTTCCTGCCATTACTCGACCGCTTTCAATTTCTCGAATGGTTGGTGCGTTGGGCAGAGCGTCGGCGCTGATTAGCGGCGTTCGTGCGAATAGGGTTTGTAATTTTTCGGAGAGTAGCGGAAGCGGGGAGCGAGCAATCTCTGTGCTTCGTATCGTCGGGCTCAGATGCTGCAAAGGTACGGCGTTGTCGGCTTCAACGCTAAGCGTGCCACTTACGCGATTAAGTACGATAGTTTGGCCGGGGTAAATCCAGTGCGGGTTAGGAATAAGGTTTTGGTTGGGCTTCCATACGTTGGGCCAGCACCACGGGTTATTTAAAAAAAGAGAAGCGATATCCCACAAGGTGTCACCGGTGCGTACTTGATGTTTGTCAGGTGCGTTCGGTGCCCATTCACAGGCACCGGCTGACCCTGATGCATGCAGGGGTAAAAAGCAAGTCAGCAAAACGGTGAGCAGCACTGCTGTGCTAAACTTTTTCATTGAATTTTCCTTGGGATAGAGCCGGTAGGTGATTGAGTGAATGCCGACGCGAATTTTGCGCGCGCTCCTCATCACAAATGAGCTGCGATCCCCTATTTTTTTCGTTTGTTGCGCAAAAGTTGTATGGCCCTCTTATCTATCCTTCGCTATCCCGATCCTCGCTTGCATAAGATTGCTAAGCCCGTGACGGATTTTGATGACCGCTTGAAGCAGTTGATTGCTGACATGGCGGAAACTATGTACGAAGCCCCGGGGATAGGCTTGGCTGCGACGCAAGTCGATGTGCATCAACAAGTGATTGTTATTGATACCTCCGATACGCGTGACCAGTTACGAGTTTTAATTAATCCGCAAATTGTGTGGGCTAGCGATGATCGTCAGGTGTACGAGGAAGGCTGTCTTTCTGTGCCGGGAATTTACGATGGCGTTGAGCGGCCCTCGAAAGTGCGCGTTCGTTCGTGTGATGTGGATGGCAATTCACATGAATTCGATGCCGAAGGCTTGCTCGCGGTGTGTGTACAGCATGAGATGGATCACCTCAAAGGTACGGTGTTTGTTGAATACCTGTCACCACTCAAGCGTAATCGTATTAAAAGCAAACTGCTAAAAGAAGAGCGAGAGCTTAAAAAAGAACGCCATCCCATGGCTGCTCGCTAATTGCTACGAACGTACTGATTAAATAAAAACCTGATATTTCTCGATTAATGGCGCTAAGCTAAGCGCTTAATTTTCGTGGCCCCGCGTCGCACAGCTACGCTGGCTCGCCATAAAATACGCAATAAATCAGCATCTCCCTGGGTCCGGCGTTCAGCCCGCACCTATAATCTCAGCATGAAAGTTATTTTTGCCGGTACACCGGAGTTCGCTGCCGTTGCGCTCGCGCAGTTGCATGAGGCGGGTTTTGAGATTCCGCTGGTGTTAACTCAGCCCGATCGTCCTGCCGGTCGCGGCATGCAATTGCAGCCCTCTCCCGTCAAGACTTATGCGTTAAAGCATGGAATGCCGGTTGCTCAGCCCGTGTCGTTGCGTCTGGATGGCAAATACCCCGATCAGGCCGCCGCCGCGCATGCGCTGCTCAAAGCCACAGAGCATCAAGTAATGGTAGTGGCGGCGTATGGTTTGATTCTTCCTGCATCCATATTGTCCATACCGCTACTGGGTTGTTTGAATATTCACGCTTCCTTGTTGCCGCGTTGGCGCGGCGCGGCACCCATACATCGCGCCATCGAAGCAGGTGATAGCGAAACGGGCATTACGATCATGCAAATGGATGAGGGCTTAGATACCGGCCCGATGTTGCTGATGCGAAGCGAGCGCATTAACGCAACGGATACGACCGGCTCATTGCACGATCGTCTTGCTGCAGTGGGTGGTGAGTTAATCGTTGAGGCGCTAAAAAAATTGCAGCAAGGCGGCTTATCAGCGCAAGCCCAGCCAGCCGAAGGAATGACTTACGCAGCAAAAATTTCAAAGCAAGAAGCCGATCTGGATTTTCGTTTGCCAGTGCTGACTCTGCTCAGGCGCATTCATGCCTTCAATCCTTTCCCCGGCGCGGTGGCTCACCTACATGAAACAGCTGTAAAAATCTGGCAAGCAAGTTCGGTCGAAGCCCAGGGAAAGCCCGGCGAAATTCTCTCGGTAACATCAGAGGGCGTCATCGTCGCCTGCGGCTCTGGCGCCCTGAAATTATTGGAACTACAAAAGCCTGGCGGTAAGCGTCTGTCGGCAGCACAGTTTATTCAGGGTTTTGCCATGGAGCCTGGGCAGTGCTTCCAAATTCCACAGTGAATTCCCGTATAATTCATAAGCGCCGATTTGATTAAACTAGTCAAAATCCAGCTTGCGGGCGCCGAGATGCTGTAAAGCTCTCAATAAATACTGCTAAAGCGGCGCGCATACCCGGCTTCGCTTTGCAGGCCGGGTTTTTTATTTGCGCACTTCCGATATAAATTCATGAAACGCGACGCTATCTCAACCACCGAAGCTCACTTACGACAATTGCTGTCACAGCGCATCCTGATTCTTGATGGGGCGATGGGCACAATGATTCAGCGTTATAAGTTAACTGAGGAAGATTATCGCGGAACGCGATTTGCCGATTTCTCTGTTCCGGGTAAAGAGATTTTCGTTAAAGGCAATAATGAATTGCTCACATTAACGCAGCCGCACGTCATTCAAGAGATACACGAACAATATCTCGAGGCCGGTGCCGATCTGATCGAAACTAATACCTTTGGTGCGACGACGATTGCGCAAGATGATTACCATATGGCGCATCTGGCGTATGAGATGAATCTTCATGCCGCACGCATTGCACGCGCCGCCTGCGATAAGTATTCAACCCCAGATAAACCTCGCTTTGTGGCCGGCGCACTCGGCCCCACTCCCAAGACCGCATCGATTTCGCCCGACGTGAATGATCCCGGTGCGCGCAATGTGACCTTCGATCAATTGGTAGCTGCTTATTATGAGCAGACGCGTGCTCTGGTTGAGGGTGGTTCGGATGTGTTGTTAGTAGAAACTGTTTTCGACACGCTCAATTGCAAAGCCGCGCTATTTGCGATTGATCAGTTCTTTGACGAGACCAACCAAAAATTACCCATCATGATTTCTGGAACCGTGACCGATGCATCGGGTCGCGTGTTGTCGGGTCAAACGGTAACGGCCTTTTGGAATTCGGTGCGTCACGCACGACCCTTAACCATAGGGCTTAATTGCGCATTAGGTGCGGCATTGATGCGCCCATATGCTGAAGAGTTATCGAAAATCGCCGAAACCTTCGTCTGTATTTATCCCAACGCCGGTTTGCCGAATCCTATGTCGGACACCGGTTTCGATGAAACGCCCGACGTCACATCTTCATTGCTTAAGGACTTCGCCGAAAGCGAGTTTGTGAATATTGCGGGTGGCTGCTGCGGCACCACGCCAGAGCACATTAAAGCGATTGCAGAGACGGTAAAAAGCATTCCTCCGCGCGTTATTCCAACGCACTTGCATCACATGCGTTTGTCGGGCTTGGAGCCTTACGTCATTGATGAAGATTCCTTGTTCGTTAACGTAGGCGAGCGCACCAACGTTACTGGTTCAAAAGCTTTCGCGCGCATGATTTTGAATGAGCAGTACGAAGAAGCCTTGGCCGTGGCCAGGCAGCAAGTTGAAAATGGCGCGCAGATCATCGACATCAACATGGATGAAGCCATGCTCGATTCGGTGGCGGCGATGACGCGCTTCTTGAATTTGATTGCCTCAGAGCCCGATATCGCCCGTGTGCCTATCATGATCGATTCGTCCAAATGGTCAGTGATCGAAGCAGGTTTGAAGTGCGTTCAGGGTAAGGCGATTGTTAATTCAATTTCGCTTAAAGAAGGTGAAGAAGAGTTTCAGCGCCAAGCCAAACTCTGCCGCCGTTATGGCGCGGCAGTGATTGTGATGGCCTTTGATGAAAAAGGTCAGGCCGATACGTATCAACGCAAAATTGAAATCTGTGAGCGCGCTTATCGCATGCTGACCGAGGTAGTGGGTTTCCCGGCCGAAGATATTATTTTCGATCCAAATATTTTTGCGATCGCTACTGGTATTGAAGAGCACAACAATTACGCCGTTGATTTTATCGAAGCCACCCGTTGGATACGCGAAAACCTTCCCCATGCAAAAATCAGTGGTGGCGTATCGAATGTCAGTTTTTCATTCCGCGGAAATGATCCCGCGCGCGAGGCAATTCATACGGTGTTTTTGTATCACGCGATTCGTGCGGGTATGAGCATGGGTATCGTGAATGCAGGCATGGTCGGCGTCTACGATGATCTCGATCCTGAATTGCGTGAACGGGCCGAAGACGTGGTGTTAAATCGTCGCGATGATGCGACTGAGCGCATGATCGAATTGGCCGCAACCTTAAAAGCCGGCGATAAAAAAGAAGAACAAAATTTAGTCTGGCGTGAAAACCCGGTTGAAAAACGTTTGTCACACGCGCTAATTCACGGCATCACACAATGGATTGTTGAAGATACTGAAGAAGCACGTCAACAGGTGGCGGATCGTGGCGGTCGTCCGATTCATGTTATTGAAGGTCCGCTGATGGACGGCATGAATATCGTCGGCGATCTGTTCGGTCAGGGCAAAATGTTTTTGCCGCAAGTGGTGAAATCAGCCCGTGTGATGAAACAAGCGGTCGCTCATCTCGTGCCTTATATTGAAGAAGAAAAGCTGGCAGAAGAGAAGCGCACTGGCCAAGCGGCAAAAGCTAAAGGAAAAATTGTCATCGCCACCGTAAAAGGTGATGTGCATGATATTGGTAAGAACATCGTGTCTGTTGTTTTGCAATGTAATAATTTTGATGTGGTGAACATGGGTGTGATGGTGCCGTGTTCAGAAATTCTCGCTAAAGCCAAAGAAGAAAACGCTGACATCATAGGCTTGTCGGGTTTGATCACGCCTTCGCTAGAAGAAATGGCTCACGTGGCCAAAGAAATGCAGCGCGATCCGTATTTCCGTGGTTTGAAGACGCCGCTCTTGATTGGTGGTGCGACCACCAGCCGTGCTCACACGGCGGTGAAGATTGCGCCGAATTACGAAGGGCCTGTGGTGTATGTGCCGGATGCCTCTCGTTCAGTGTCGGTTGCGCAGTCGTTACTGACACCAGAATCGCGTGATCACTACATCAGCGAGATTGCGACGGACTATGAGCGTATTCGACATCAGCACGCTGGTAAGAAAGCCTCACCTATGTTGTCGTTGGAAGCAGCGCGCAAAAACAAAATGCGTTTGTCGTTTCAAGATAAGTGCGCACCACACAAACCGAAATTCATAGGACGGCGGCATTTTAGAAATGTTGATCTCGCACTGCTGGCTAACTACATCGATTGGGGTCCGTTTTTCCAGACCTGGGATTTGGCCGGGCCTTTCCCTGCAATTTTGACCGACCCTGTGGTCGGTGAGTCAGCGAGCAATGTGTATGCTGAAGCGCAGGCGATGTTGAAAAAACTGATAGATGGTCGCTGGCTGACGGCGAATGGTGTGATGGCGATTTTGCCTGCCAATACCGTTGGTGATGATGATATTGAAATCTATACCGACGAAAGCAAAACCGAAGTCGCATTTACCTATTATGGATTGCGCCAACAAACTGAAAAGCCTGTCATTGATGGTGTAGCTAGGCCCAACCAATGTCTGGCTGATTTCATTGCACCTAAATCATCGGGCATTACGGATTACATCGGCCTGTTTGCTGTGACCTCAGGTATTGGTATTGAAAAACATGAGCAGCGGTTTGAAGATGCCAATGATGATTATTCATCCATCATGCTCAAGGCATTAGCCGATCGCTTTGCCGAAGCCTTTGCTGAATATTTGCATGAGCGTGTGCGCAAAGATTTGTGGGGCTATGCCAGTGATGAACAATTGGCTGCGACAGAGTTGATTGCAGAATCGTATCGCGGCATTCGTCCTGCGCCGGGCTATCCTGCGTGTCCCGAGCACACAGTTAAACAAGACATGTTCCGTATTCTTGAGTGCGAAGACATCGGCATGAGTCTGACGGAATCGTATGCCATGTTCCCAGGCGCTGCCGTATCGGGATTTTATTTTGGCCATCCGGAGTCGAAATATTTCAGCGTCGGAAAAATAGGTGCTGATCAGCTGGCCGACATGGCCAAGCGTCGTGGCGTTAGCGCAGAACAGCTGCAGAGTTGGTTGGCGCCGAATTTATAATGACAGTGAATGGAAGCCAGTGAATCAATTCACTGGCTGACCATCAACGAATACTTTCATCTCACCCGCAGTAAAGGCATGCCAAGTTTCATTGGTTGTCAGGGGTTCAGTAACGATGATGGCTACTTGATCATTCGGCGTGGTGACGTCTGCAAAATCGACGGTTAAATCTTCATCGGATAACTTCGCTTGTGCAAACGGATATTTGCGGATGATGTAATGCAAACGCGTTGAGCAATGCGCATATAAAGCCGAGCCATCTGAAAGCATCATGTTAAACACGCCATACGATGCAATATCGGTGGTCAGTTCCCTCAAGGCTTCAGTCAGTGCCGATTGTGCTGGCGGTGTATCGCCAAAGCGGCTGCGTAATTCTTGCAGCAAAAAACAAAATGCACGCTCGCTATCGGTAGTGCCAACCGGGCGGAATGCGCCATTCAATTTTGGTGAAAATTCTTTCAGATCGCCATTGTGTGCAAACACCCAGTAGCGTCCCCATAGTTCGCGTATGAATGGATGACAGTTTTCCAAAGCGACATGACCTTGCGTCGCTTTGCGTATATGCGATATGACGTTGGTAGATTTGATTGGATAGTGTTTGATCAGCTCTGCCACAGGCGAGGCAATAGCCGATTGATGATCGACGAATAGTCGTACTCCCGCACCTTCGAAGAAGGCGATTCCCCATCCATCTTTGTGTTCGTCTGTGCCGCCGCCTCGTGTTGCAAAGCCTGTAAAGCTAAACACGATGTCGGTGGGTGTATTGCAATTCATGCCCAGCAGTTGGCACATGATGGGGCTCGACTAAGAGTAAATTTGTGTCAACGTTAACACGAAAATTCACTTGCCTTTCAGTGACTGCCAGTAGCGGGTAAATGTAGACTGCAACGCCAGAGCTCATGACCTGAGGCGAGATATTTTTCTTCAAAAGGTGTCAAGGGAGTCGAGCTAGACAAAAATTTTTCGCACCGCGCAGTGATGCTGCTCATCAGGGTCACGGCTGCAGCAAATTCTTCGACATAGATTTTCCAATTACTTCGGCATTCAATATAACCACCGAGTGCTAGCAGCGTTGGAAATACGGGATGCGCGTGCCAGCGTCGCGCCAGATGATGTTTTTTCGGCCAGGGGTTGGGATAGAGCAGGTACTGATGCGAAGGGTAAATCGCAGCTTCGTGGAGTAATCGCCAGAAATCAACGACATCGGCTCGCACAGTGATGAAGTTGTCGGGGCTATCTCCCGACCACTCCACATGTCGCGATAGTCTGTGGGATGATTGATCAATGCCGATCACAAAATGATCGGGATGCAGGGTGGCGAGTCGTCGAGTGGATAAACCCACACCACATCCGGCATCAATGATGATGTGTGATTTATGGGTTTCTCGCCATGCGACTAACGCAGTGTTAAATGCCAGACGACTGCTCGGTGCGATGGGCTTGAGATAATCAGATGCTGCACGACGTTGAATCAAGTCGTGCAGCTGGTCGTGAATGCCCGTTTGATTGCTGGTGATAAAACGAGAATTACTGTGCATTCACGTGCTGGCTATCGTTTGTTGAACGCTTAGTGCAGTACGACAGGTTGAGCCATGAGCGAGCCATAGCTATCCAGAAATTCATCAAACTCTTCCATGCTGGGCGCGGTAGCGATTAACTCGCGTACATGTTGTCTGAAGGTTTCGGCGAGAGGGCCTGCGATGAAGATTTCGCGTTGTGCTGGCTTATCGAGAATTTCGTAACCACCGAAGCGCATGGCTTCTTGTTCTGACTCGGCACCAAACTCAAGCACGCTGTACTGCTCGCTGTTATAGATCAGGTTCATGCCGGCTCCTTGGAGTAAGTACTATGTGATCCAAAATGGTGCTGTTACACGATTTTTCAAGAGGTACAGCAATTCGCATGCCAAAATTAATTCACAGCCCCGCAGTCAAGATCAAAACCTAAGTCCAGCCTACCCGAATACTGATCTTCCTGCAAAAAATCTCTGATCGATGTGAGATGCAGAGGATTTGCCAAACTTAAAAATACCAGATCGGGTTTTTCTTTGAGTGCACGATTGAGCATTACGCGCATCGTTAAGTTGCCAGTACAGCAGGGGCAGCCAGGTGCCATGCGTACGACTTTGATGGATGCCAGAGAGTCAAGCGGTGCGTTACTGATGGCGCCGCCTTCCAGTAAGGCCATGGTGAATAGCGTGGGATTAATCTGAGTTTTAATCGCGTGCTCGCGCTGACTCTGATTCGCTCCGTAAACTAAACGCAGGGTGGTCATCCGGTTTTCTTTGCTGCTTTGTTTGATTCCACGCCCAGTTGCTTAAGCTTGCGATACAAATGGGTGCGCTCTAGTCCGGTACGCTCAGCTACACGCGTCATGCTGCCGCCTTCGCGTTTTAGGTGATGCTCGAAGTACGCGCGTTCGAATGCATCGCGCGCTTCACGTAGAGGCAGTTCGAATGAAACACGGAATTCAGTATCGGGCGGCAAATACTGATTACCTGTGGCCAGTGTCGGCGAGTAAGCATGGCCATTAAAAGAATGCGGTGCGGCAGGGATCGCGGTTTTGTCGCTTATCGCAGTTGAACGGCCATTGGTTGAAACCATGGTTCCCCGTGCGGTTTCGGGAGCGGACGACAAACCTTGCTGCACAGTGCGCAGAAGTTTTTGTAGTGAGATAGGTTTTTCAAGGAAATTAATCGCGCCGATGCGGGTGGCTTCGACCGCCGTATCGATAGTGGCATGACCAGACATCATAATCACGGGCATGGTCAGCAGACCATCGCGTTGCCACTCCTTCAAGAGCGTGACGCCATCAATATCGGGCATCCATATATCGAGCAGAACGAGGTCGGGCGAGCTCGAGAGTCGCAGGTCGCGCGCCTGATTAGCGTCTTCGGCCGTGGTTACGACGTGACCCTCGTCACCCAGTATTTCCGAGAGCAATTCCCGGATACCCATTTCATCATCAACTACCAGAATGTTCGCCATTGCCGCCTCTTTTTCTCAATCCGATGGACTCGTACGGAAATTGTATTTTTTGCAATTAATAATGTCAAATGATTAAATACTCGCAAGCCTAAGTAAAAGGATGGAAACCCGCGCTCCCGGCCCATCTTTTCGGTTTTGAAGCTCAATCCGGCCACCATGCTCTTCCACAATTTTCTTGACTACAGGCAACCCTAAGCCCGTACCTCGGGGTTTTGAGGTCACATACGGCTCAAACGCTCTGGCCATAACTTTGGAATCAAACCCCGGGCCGTTATCGGTAATGCTTAAACTAACGGCGATGCGGGTGGCGCCATCGGCATCGCTGTAGCGTATCGACTCGGTACGCACATCAATGTGCGGCGCACGTTCGCCGTTTAATTCACCCGTGGCATCCTGAGCGTTTTGTAATAAGTTGTGCACCACTTGTCGAAGCTGGGTTGCATCACCCATGATCTTGGGCAGATCAGTTTCTAAGTGCGTGATTAATTGTTCGTTACCACGCAGGCCGCCATACAGATCAAGAATTTCCGTAATCAAGTGATTCAGTTCTAAGGGCTTGAGAACTGGCGGCGGTGTTTTTGCATAATCCCGAAAATTGTCGACCATCTGCTGCATAGCGACGACTTGATTCACTATCGTGTTCGTCCCTCGTTCAAGTAAAGCAGCGTCATCGCCACTCAGCTTGGTTTGAAGTTTCATCATGAGACGTTCGGCGGATAGTTGAATAGGCGTCAGCGGATTTTTAATTTCATGGGCGAGACGCCTTGCTACTTCAGCCCATGCGGTTGAACGCTGCCCTGAAATCAGATCAGAAATATCATCGAATACCACCACATGACCGAGTCCCGTACCTACGGGTAGTCGCGCACCGCGTGCTAGTAGCGTGATTTCTGTATCGACTTTTTGACCAATAAGGCGACGTGGAATTTCTATCTGCTGCTGCCACTGTTGAATCAGCGGATCGCCATCACTCATTGCAGCATGTGCACTTTGCCCAGAGAATGCTTCAACGATAGGCGCGCTAAACGCGGCGAGGCTGTCAATGCTGGCGAAAGAAAGACCGAGATAGGGCCACAAATTTTGATACAGAATTTTTTCAGCCGATGCATTAAACGTCACTAAGCGTAGTTGATCATCCAACACCATCACACCTGCCGACATATTGGCCAACACCGATTCAAGATAGGCTTTGGCGTCTTCAACTTCTTTGCGATTGCGTTCAACAGTTTCGCGCGCATCAGCTAGCTGAGACGTCATGATGTTGAATGATTTAGTCAGCGTGCCCAGTTCATCAGAGCTCGCTGCAATCGGGCGCGGCGAAAGATCGCCCTCGGCAACTGCCTTGGTACCTTCGGCGAGTAATAGCAGAGGTTGGGCTAAATCGGTTGCTAAAAGAAATGCACTCACCATCGCTGCAAAAATAGCCAGTAGTAGAGTAAGCGTCAGTGTAATCAGATAAAAATTTCGTAAGCCAGCGCGCGCTAAGGATCGCTCTTGATACTCGCCATAAGCGATGCGCAAAGCTTCGGCGTTTGCACTCAATTGTTCTGGTACAGCTTGTGTGACTTGCAGATAGCGCGGCTGGCTGTTAAGTGACATCAATGAGCCATCACCGCGTATCGTGACCAACACGCGTAGTCGCAGGCCACCCTTCGCATTGGTTGATGGTGAATTGGATTCACTATCCGTGCCGCTACTAAGACTTTCATTGCCCCCTTCGATTAATCCATATCCGCCCATCGATTTGGCACGCGAAATCATCGCAGCCGTAGGCATGTCAGGCACAAGATTGGACAAGGCGCTGCTGGTGCTGGCGATTAATTGACCGGTGCCAGAAACAACAATCGCTTCATTTAACTGATTGCGTTCAATGGCGCGCGCTAACTGCGCTGCCAACACAGAGTCCGGCATTTCAGAAAGTTCGGATGCAACGGCGCGCGCTTTCAAACGTAAATCTTTGAGTGAGGCATCGAGTGCGCTGCGACCTAGCGTTAGACCTGACTCAAGAGCGGTTTCAACTTTCACGTTAAACCACGATTCAATTGATCGCGACACAAACTGCACCGAAACCAAATAAATCACCAAGCCAGGCAAAACACCTATCAAGGTAAACATCAGCACCAGCCGCGTCATCAAACGCGAACCAAAACGTTTGCGGCGATAGCGACTAATCAAACGCGCTAACAAAAATAAAACCAACACAAATAATGCTGTGCCCACCAGTACGTTGGCACCCACTATCCATGAGTAGTAAGAATCAAAGAGTCGTGTGTTGTCGCTGACAGTAGCTAACAAAAACAGCAGCATGCTGACCGTCATGGCGGCAGCGATTAAAAGATAACGAAGTGCGCGCGTCACTTAGTTTCGGCCTTGTAGTTAAAGCGTGTCCAACCTGACGACATTTTCCAATCGCCACTGCCTAAAGCAGTCACCTGTATGGTCTTAGGCAGTTGAGAAACATCTAGACCAAATTGAATTGCAACGGTGTAGTTGGCATCAGGCTTCAGTGCGTTGGGTTCGGCAACTAGCCAACGGCCCGGGTGACGCAGCAATGCCAGCACGTCATCCAGTTGTGCAAAGCTTCGATACAAACTGCCATCAACGGATGCACGATACTGACGTGTCAATACGTTGTATGAAATACGTATATTGCGGCTGGATTTAATGGCGACATCGTCGAGCCAATACCAGCGAGACCTAGATACTTCAAGCTGAAGTTTGAAATGCAGAGGAATGCCTCGCGATAGCGCATCTTCCAAAGCATGGGTAAGCTCAACTGAAAAATTACTTGAAAGCGAATAACCTTCGTCGGTAGCTGAAAGCGTGGCATCGACGAATTCAATGCCTTCAGCAGCCACGGCGGGTAACGCAGTGATCAAGCACAGCACTCCTAGCCAGAAACCCAAAAGCAGTTTTTGGATCCCAATCCAGAGAACGCTTAGTGTGCGACGTTGATGTTTAGGTGGCACTAGCCTGAAAAATCCCACGTATTCTTACCTTGCCCGGATGTGCCAGAGGGGTGCGATCGCAGAGTGGTAAAAAAACCACGCCTTAGCCGCCCGGCGATAGTATCAAAACAAGGGCTTTTGGAGTAGCGCGTAAAACAATCCATCGTGATCATCGCCCTCGGCTGACGTGGGCGCAAGCTGCCCCGGGGCGGGCAGTCGCACACAGGAGTGACGTTGGCAGAAGGCCTCAGCCTGTAACTCGGACTCCTCAGGCCAGATCGAGCACGTAACAAAAAGCATCAAACCGCCCGGCCGCAGCATGCCCCACAAGTTATCCAGAATGGTGGAGCCTAGCTTTGCCAAGGTGCGTGCATCTTCCGGCCGCCTGAGCCAGCGTATGTCGGGATGCCGCCGCACTATGCCCGAAGCCGTGCAGGGCACATCGGCCAAAATTCGATCAAACGCTTGTCCATCCCACCAATCCTTGCGGCGTGCATCACCACAACGCAGCTCGGCTTTGAAACCGAGTCGATCTAAATTGTCCGCTACGCGCGCAAGTCTAGACTCATCATTGTCTAGCGCTACCAATGAAACATCGTCCGTTTCAAGCATATGTACGCTCTTGCCTCCAGGTGCAGCGCAAGCATCTAACACGCGCATGCCCGGCTCAAGCTGCATCAAAGGTGCGGCTAACTGCGCTGCGGCATCTTGTACTGAGACGCGGCCTTGCAGAAAGCCGGGGATATCAGAGACCGGCGTTGGCTGCGTCAGGCGCACTGCCCAAGGCCCCAACTGAGTTGCCGCTATCTGGTGCTGAGTAAGCAGTTCAAGATAGTCTTCAACGCTACCAAGCCGGCGATTAACACGCAATGTGAGTGGCGGGCGAGCATTACCTGATTGCAGAATATCTTCCCATTGATTCGGCCAATCTAAACGAAGCTTATCTATCCACCATTGCGGATAATTCCACTGCGCTTCTTCAGAGGCATTCGCGGTACGTAACAAACGATCACGTTCACGCAAAAAACGTCGCAAGACCGCATTCACCACGCCTTTAGCGCGCGAAAGCTCACGGTCTGCAGCGCATGCGGAGACGGCCTGATCAACTACGGTGTGCTCAGCATACGGTTTGCTGGCATCCGCTAACAATCCCAAGCTGATACGCAATAGTGAGCCGAGACGCTCTTGCTGTGGTGGCGCATCTAATAGCAAATCCATCAATTCAGAACTCAGCCCCCAACTACGCATACTGCGATAACTGATGTCTTGAATCGCCCCGCGTGCGGCGGGCGGTGCACGCAAACTATCAAAGGTGCTATTCAGCGCTGCAGGGAGCGAGGTCCCTGCGCTCACCATAGTGAGCGCACGCGCTGCGCCATCCAGTGCGAAGGATAAGGAATCAGTGGCGATCTTCACTGCACCGCCGTGTTGCTTAGCTGGTCTAGCCACGTGCTCAGATCGTCAAACACAGCTTTGGCATCAAGCTCGTTGAAAATCTCGTGATACAGATTTTCATACGTATGCAAACGCAAATAGTTGTCTGGACTGGTATCTGCAAATTGTAAGCTGCCGGTTGAATCAACTAGCTTGTCTTGCTCCGCTACTAGCAGCAGCGTCGGTAGATCAAGTGAGCTTGCGTGAGAAAAAACATCGTGCATGGTGGTGAGCATGGAGTTGAGTAATCGTGCGCTGATACGATCGTGTACCAACGCGTCGGCGAGATAAGAAGCAACAACCCTAGGATCGTGCGATAAATACTTGGTTTTTAATCCGTTCGACAGAGTGAGTGCTGGCGCAACTGAGCTTAGTACTTTCAGTAATGATCGCTCAACAAAATTCATGTAAATCGCGAGCGCGGGCGCTGACAAAATCAAACCATGTAGCTCGCACATTTTGCATAAGGCGAATTTCGCAGCGTACAAGCCACCCATGCTATGCCCGAGCAATAGCTGTCGTTTTACCAAAGATGGGCTGGTAGCCTGCCAGTCTTGAATGATCTGTTGTGCATCATCGAGTAAGCTGTCTTGATGGGGGATGTCACCGCGCTTGCCCGATGATTTGCCGTGACCGCGATGATCGTAGGTGCGCACCGCGAAACCGCGCTCGCAAAAAAAAGCAGCAAGATGTGCATAGCGCCCGCTGTGTTCGCCTAAGCCGTGCATGAACACGATGCTGGAATGCGCAGGGCTTGCAGGAAAATAATCCACGCAATGTATGTCAGTGCCATCGCGCATTTTCAGCAACAGTGATCGCATCTCAGGCATCACACTCCCCACATAACAAAGGTATTTTCTTTCTGCGCTGCGCGCATCATTTCAAGTAATGGAAAAGCGCGTGCGCTACTGCTGACTTGTTTGCCGGATTCGAGATCGTCGCCGTAAGAATCTTTGCTGTCATCCTGATCAATTGCAGGTTGGCGTTTGCTGAGAGCGATTTCATTTTCCAGCGCTGCGATGGCTGCGGCCATGTCTTCGGCAGTAATGATGCCTTGATCTACGTCTTTGCCCAGCGTATCAAGTAAAGGCTTGGCGTGAGTCTTGTACATCAACAGGTCAGCAGCAGCTTTTGATTTAAAGGTGATCAGCATAAAAGTCGCAATCGAAAAATGGGATGGATTCCAATACTATGTAAAAGCCTTGGTCGTACTGCAAAATCACAAATCAATACGACATTGTTCAAAAACGTTCCACGTTTCAGATAAAAATAGTCGTGCGCGAGCTACATCATTAGCCACATCATTAAAGCTCACCCTATCACCAATTAAGGAGCGGGTGCTTTCTCGTTAGGATCGTATTTCGCTTTGCTGCTCACAAAGCGGACCAGTGCAAACAATTGCGCTATCAAATAAACCGCCCAGGCCATACGCATCGCGGGGGAATAATCCCAACCATTCGCAACAAACAAATCAATTAATAAGCCCAATCCCCATTGAACGCTAAACGCGCCAATGAATAACGACAAGTTGTACGCGCTATTGACTTGCCCTACTTGGGTGGAGGGAAAAGATAGGCTGACATGGGTTTGTGCCAGCGTTGATACGGTGACTAACAATGAAAACGGTATCCAGAGCAGCCATGCCCACCAATAAGGTAGCAACAGCATAGTCACTTGCAGAGCGATAGATAGACCGATACCCCAACCCACCACAGTTAATGCTGGCCAACCCGATTTTTTGCCATACGACACATGCTTTGGCGCCCACCACGACAAAAATACATACGACAGCATCAGACAAAAATTAAATACAAACAGTACTTGCGACGTTTGCTTTGCCGATAGACCCAACACATGCATCATCCATGGCCCAGCCCACAAGGTTTGAACCGCCATGAAACCGCCTTGATGCACGCCACCTAATAAAGCCATGCGTCGAAAATACGGGTGCGTAAAAATTTGCCGATACGAGAGCGCATCGCTCGCATGACTTTGCATCACGGTCTGCTGCATACGATCGTGTTCGACGTCGCGCAGTCGAAAGAATAATAAAGTCGCCGCAATCACTACCAACGCGCACATTATCCAGAACACACCGCGCCATCCTATCAATGGCAGTGCAGCAGCAACCGGCACAGTGGTGCAGAGCGCACCTGCAGTTCCGAACACCAGCATCCAACTCGATAGCTGACTTTGTCGTTCAGGTGCATACCAACTGCGATAGGCTTTTAGCGGCGCCATTAAGCAGGCCGATACACCAACCCCGATCAGTGCGCGACCTATCCATAAACCGGTGAGAGTTGAGCTACTGGCGAATAGGGCAACACCTGCTGCTGCAAATAACAGCAACGCAGACTCGGTACGACGTGGGCCATATTTGTCGAGCCACAAACCAAGTGGAAGCTGCAAACTTGCAAAGCCTAGGAAGTAAGCAGAAGAGAGTAAGCCCAGATCAGCATTGGACAACTGCAGATCAGCAACCAGGTCTGGCGCAATCACCGCATTGATCGCTCGAAACGCGTACGAAAGAAAGTAAGCCGCCGCAAAAATTAAAACGACGCGTAAGCCCGCCTTACCTTCCAAATAATGACTAGCGTGCGACATTAGTGGGGAGTAAACGACGAGAGAAAGGTATCGGCGATTTCGCTAGTGAGTTTGTCCGATGGTCCTAAAGCGACGACTTGAAAAACATCG
>CANGJE010000009.1 GCA_947454305.1 Oxalobacteraceae bacterium | reverse complement strand
GGCCTGGTACACGGCCGCATGAAGCCTGCAGAAAAACAAGCGGTGATGAGTGAATTTGCTGCCGGCGCGATTGATTTGCTAGTAGCCACTACCGTCATTGAAGTCGGCGTCGATGTACCGAATGCTTCACTAATGGTGATTGAGCACGCAGAACGATTCGGTTTATCGCAACTGCATCAGCTACGAGGGCGCGTTGGTCGCGGCGCTGCCGCTAGTGTTTGTCTATTGATGTATCAAGGTCCACTGGGTTCGATTGCAAAACAGCGACTAGCCATCATGCGCGAACTATCGGATGGTTTTGAAATTTCGCGCCGCGATCTGGAAATTCGCGGCCCGGGTGAATTTTTAGGAGCACGCCAATCTGGACAAGCCATGTTGCGCTTTGCCGATTTAGAAACAGATACCTGGCTAGTTGAATCAGCGCGCGACATCGCTCAACAATTACTTCAAGATGATCCTGCGACGGTAGAGGCGCATCTGCAGCGCTGGCTAGGTGCGCGCGAAGATTATTTAAAGGTGTGAGTTCACAGATAGCTCATTTCGACTTATTGAATCAGTGAACACATCCACTTTTTCGACCAACTATGCGACACTAATTACATGACATTGACAGAACTGAAATATATCGTTGCCGTCGCGCGGGAAAAACACTTTGGCCGTGCAGCCGAAGCCTGCTTCGTGGCACAACCCACGCTATCGGTCGCTATTAAAAAGCTCGAAGATGAATTAGGCGTCGCTATTTTTGAGCGCGGCGGTACCGAAATCAGCGTAACGCCGGTGGGCGCACAAATCGTTACGCAGGCAGAGCGAGTACTGGAACAAACATCCTTCATCCGCGACATCGCTAAACAAAATAATGATCCTTTGTCCGGCACTCTGCGCATAGGCGTGATCTACACGATCGCTCCGTATTTGCTGCCGCAATTAGTACCTACGCTCATTAACACCGTTCCTCAAATGCCTTTGGTATTGCAAGAAAATTTCACCGTAAAGTTAATTGAGCTCTTACGTGCGGGTGAATTGGATGCGGCTATCATGGCATTACCTTTTAATCAGCAAGGTCTGATGGTGCAGCCTGTGTATGACGAGCCTTTCATGGTAGCGCTACCGCGTCATCATGCCTGGGCTAAGCGGAAAAAAATTAATAGTGAAGAACTGAAATCTGAAACGATGTTGCTGCTTGGTGCAGGACATTGTTTTCGTGATCAGGTATTGGAAGTGTGCCCAGAAATGTCGCGCTTCTCTACCGGCGGCAGCGGTATCTCAAAAACATTTGAAGGCTCCTCACTGGAAACCATACGACACATGGTGGCCTCGGGCATCGGCATTACGGTATTACCTCAAGCATCGGTACCCACCACTACTAGTAGCCAAGATATGTTGAATTACATTCCCTTCGAAGCGCCGGTACCTTCACGTCGTGTTGTTATCGCCTGGCGCAAGAGCTACACTCGCCGCGCAGCGGTTGAAGCAGTGCGCCAAGCGATCCTGGCGTGCAATCTGCAAGGCGTTCAGATGTTGCCGGATGCAGCACTCGAAGAAGAATAAATTTTTTATCATGTCAGTCACGACTCAGTCGATCATTCATCGGCTTGCACTGTATGCAAAATTAGTCAGATTAGATAAACCCATAGGCAGCTTGCTGCTGCTGTGGCCCACACTATCTGCATTATGGTTAGCTTCGGGCGGTATGCCTGATACTCAGCTAATAGTGATTTTTTCCGTAGGCACGATACTGATGCGTTCTGCAGGATGCGCCATCAATGATTTTGCTGACCGCGATTTTGATCGTCATGTAAAACGCACCGCAGAGCGACCTCTCACTTCAGGCCAACTCCACGCTTGGGAAGCCATTGCCATCGCCGTTATTTTTGCGTTAGTATCATTCGCTCTGATTCTGCCACTCAATGTATTAACGCGCGAATTATCGGTACTTGCGGTGATAGTCGCTGGCAGCTACCCTTACTTCAAACGTTTTTTTGCATTACCCCAAGCCTATTTGGGGATTGCCTTTGGCTTCGGCATACCGATGGCTTATGCCGCCGTACTCAACACCGTGCCTACTGAAGCTTGGGTGCTCCTGATTGCCAATGTGTTTTGGGCATTAGCGTATGACACAGAATACGCCATGGTTGATCGCGATGATGATCTCAACATTGGCATTCGCACTTCAGCTATAACATTTGGCAAGCATGATGTCGGCGCAGTCATGCTGAGTTACGCAATTAGTCTTTGCTTAATCGCCGCAGTGGGTGTCGCTGCAGGACTAGGTAAAGGTTTTGCAGCAGGTATGATGGTAGCCACCATCATCGCTGGCTATCACTGGACATTGATACGCCATCGCGAGCGTGAAGGATGTTTCGCAGCCTTTCGTCACAACAATTGGTTAGGCGCTACGATATTCATAGGTATCGTGTTGGGTTAATCAGTTTTTCACCTTCTGCGGCACATCTACGCAACAAACTCCTCAGCACCCCGTACTTTCCTTGTCAGCCTAATTATCTACGCCAGATAATCTGCGTCGGTGTTGGCATGCCTTATCACTCACAGTCCATGTCGACGTAACTCTCACGCGATCTCATTTATTTTTTTCATGGATATCACTGAACTGCTTGCTTTCAGCGTACGTAACAAAGCCTCCGACTTACATCTATCTGCGGGTATGCCACCCTTGATACGTGTGCATGGCGATGTTAAGCGTATCAACCTTCCATCACTTTCAAAGCAAGACGTTAGAGCGATGTTGGATTCCATCATGAGCGCCGATCTGAGTAAGCGCTATGACGAATTACTAGAAGTCGATTTTTCATTCGAACTTCCGGGACAGGCACGCTTTCGAGTCAATGCATTTCATCAAGATCGCGGACCGGCAGCTGTGCTGCGAACCATTCCCTCAAAAATTTTTACGCTCGCCGAGTTAGATACGCCAAAAATTTTTGCTGAACTCTCACTTAAGCCGCGTGGTTTGATTTTAGTGACCGGCCCGACTGGTTCAGGTAAATCCACTACCTTGGCCGCGATGGTTAACCACATTAATGAAAACGAACAGGCACATATACTGACGATTGAAGATCCCATCGAATTTGTTCACATCTCAAATAAGTGCTTAATCAATCAACGCGAGCTTGGTCCACATACCCATTCATTCGCCGCCGCGCTGCGCTCAGCCCTGCGCGAAGATCCCGATGTTATTTTGGTGGGTGAATTACGCGATCTGGAAACCATACGCTTAGCGCTCACCGCCGCTGAAACGGGACACCTTGTATTTGGTACCTTGCATACAGCATCCGCTTCAAAAACTATCGACCGCATCATTGATGTTTTTCCGGGCGATGAAAAGGAAATGGTCCGAGCCATGCTCTCTGAATCTCTGCAAGCAGTGATCTCTCAAACCTTATTGAAAAATGCTGAGGGTACCGGCCGAATCGCTGCCCATGAAATTATGTTGGGCACGCCCGCTATACGTAATTTGATTCGCGAAGCGAAAGTCGCGCAAATGTATTCAACGATACAAACTGGATCGGCAGTCGGCATGCAAACACTAGACGCTTGCTTGACTGATTTAGTACGTCGCCGTCGTATCAATCTTGATGCCGCCAGAGCAGCGGCCAAGACACCCGAAAATTTTCATTAAAGAAGTAAGGCAGTTCAGCTCTGGCCAAATTCTTTCCCCAGCTCAGCACCACGCTGTGCAGCTGCTTTCAACGCCTTGATGATGGCAGCTTGCACTGCATCGTCATTCATCGATGTCAACGCAGCATAGGTGGTGCCGCCTTTCGACGTAACACGCTCACGTAACGTGGCGAGTGATTCATCGGACGCACTAGCCAATGCAGCTGCTCCAAGAAAGGTTGCTTGCGCCAGGCTACGACCTTGCTCAGCGCTCAAACCTAATTCAACTGCAGCCTGTTGCATCGCTTCCAAAAAATAAAATACATAAGCCGGCCCGCTACCTGATACGGCAGTCACTGCATCGATTTGATTTTCTGATTCCAACCAGACTGTTTGACCCACGGCACGCAAAATAGTGTCAGCAATAGTGCGCTGCTGATCCGACACGCCCGCTAAAGCCACCATGCCGGTAATGCCTTGACCAATTAAGGCGGGTGTGTTGGGCATAGTTCTAACTATGGCCTGATGCCCGCCCAACCAGCGCGATAAATCATCGGCACGAATACCCGCAGCGATAGAAAGTATTAATTGATTTTTTATGGACGGCGCGATACCCGATGCCACGTCATGCATCTGTTGCGGCTTAACCGCCAGCACAATCACATCTGCCGCACTCACTTCAGCGCCTGCAGTTACAGCAGTAGTTACACCCCATTTTTTTTCTACGCTGCGTAGTGTCTCTGCATGCACATCCACCACATGAATTTGGTTCGCTGGAATAAGTTTGTCCGCCAGCCCACTGATCAAGGCTTGCGCCATATTGCCGCCGCCGATGAAAGCAATGTTTAACTTAGTTTGCATAATCTCGTTTTCCAAAAATTGCGCTACCTATACGCACCATCGTTGCACCTTCCGCGATGGCCGCCTGCATATCACCCGACATACCCATAGACAGGGTATCGGTGTGTATACCCATCGCAGCTAATTGTTTTTGTAATTCGCGCAGCAAAGCAAACGGCGCACGTTGTCGAGCAGGATCTGCTTCTGGCTCCGGTATCGCCATCAAACCGCGTAACTGAATATTGGGCAATCCCGCAACGGCTTTAGCTAACGCGGGTAATTCTTCCGGTGTTACACCACTCTTACTAGACTCACCACTCACATTCACCTGCAGACAAATATTCAATGGTGGCAAACCCTCAGGCCGCTGCTCAGATAAGCGCTGCGCGATTTTTTCGCGGTCGACTGCATGTACCCACGAAAAATTTTCTGCAATCGGACGCGTCTTATTACTTTGTATCGGCCCAATAAAATGCCACTCTAATGACAGCTCAGGCCTGAGCTTGCGTACTTCGGCTATTTTATTCACCGCCTCTTGCAAGTAATTTTCACCAAAGGCAACTTGACCCGCATCCGCCGCTACTATCACCGCTTCAGCCCCAAATGTTTTAGAGACTGCCAGCAGCGATACCGACGCAGGTTCGCGTCCAGCCGTTTGGCAAGATTGGTCTATGGCATGACGCACAGCAGCAAGTTGGATAGATATCGACATAGCCCCGCATTATCGCTCAAGCGACCTGGTCTGCAGACCAGGCCCAGCCCTGCTAGTATCAACGCTCTGTTTGGTTATGGAGATCTCGATGAGCGACTTATATTCTCTGCCAGTGCGAACCCTCGCGGGCAAAGACACCGATCTGTCCGCTTACAAAGGACACGTACTATTAATAGTGAATACCGCTAGCCAATGCGGCTTCACCCCTCACTATGCGGGACTTGAGACTTTGTACCGCCAATACAAAGAACAGGGATTAGTTGTGCTGGGTTTTCCCTGCAATCAATTCGGCGCTCAGGAACCCGGCAACGCCGCAGATATTGCCGCATTTTGCGAAAAAAATTACGGAGTGAGTTTTCCCTTGTTTGACAAAGTCGATGTCAACGGTGCCAACGCCCATCCCTTATTCACGCTACTCAAAGCAGAAGCGCCCGGCCTGTTAGGTACCGAGGGCATCAAATGGAATTTCACGAAATTTCTCGTCGGTCGAGATGGCAAAGTGCACGAACGCTACGCTCCGACCACCACACCGGCTCAGCTGGAGTCTGACGTCGCCAAACTCTTGGCTGCTTAAATTCTTTTCACACCGCAGGTAGTCAGATTTCCAGACTACCTGCGTCTGCACTACCACCCGCCCTGTTCAAAATGCATGCGCTTTAAGAAAGCGCAAGGTTTTTTCATGCCTATTTTGCATCTTCATTGAACTATCAGCGCAAGCTGGTTACACAACTCTCACAAATATTCAGCGCGGCGCTGACTAGATTGCGGTAGTTCCCGCTGCTGATTATTCGAATAAAACAGGAGACATAACCATGGTTCAGATGACAAACAGGCGAACACGCCTGAAGGGTAGCTTTTTGCCTAAAAAAAGTGAAATGCCTTACTTCACTCCATCGAGTTTTATCGGTGAGTTCAATCAGTCTGCCTCATTTTTAATTTCATGACGGAGACCACACACCATGAATCATTCGCAATTTATAGAGCTGTGTCGTGACATTTCAACCGAGCTGAATTTAGAGGATCTGGATGAGCTGGGATTTTCTAATTATTTAGAAATTGACGACATACCTATGGCATTTATTTTTGATGAACACTCGAATCCCGATCGAATTTTTTGTTATGTCGATCATGGTCCCATTCAAGATTCGCAGCGTCTTGATATTTACGACAACCTACTTACCCTTAATTTACTAAGCGGCACAAAAACTAATGGCATTTATGCGCTTGATCCCACCAGTGGCCATGTACTGTTTGTCATTCATGTCGTTGATCTAGAACAGACCGATGCCAAAGTTTTAGCGAATGACTTACGTAGTTATTCAGCGCGCGCCATAAGCCTGCAAAACAATTTGTTCAAAGGTGCTGCAGCCGCCCCCATCGCCGAAATTATGAATCAGATTTTTGGTCAGCCTGAACAAACCCCACTCCACAATCTTGCATGAGGTAACGCCATGAGTACATCAAGCTCATCTTCAGAATCGTCAATTAGAAAATCTATCGATGTCGGTACAAAACGATTACCAAAATCGGATAGCGATCAAAAAACCCCTAGAAAAAAACTTGCTCGCGACGATAAAACACTCACCACTCGCATAGGAGGGTTGATAGAGGTGCATAAAAGCTCACCACAATTCAAGGTCAATCCGAAAAATAATAAAAATTCATCGCAGGTAGACACTGACTCTCAAAAAACTTCTGGAAAATCAGATAAAAATAAAAGTCTTAAAAATTCATCGAATAGCAAACATTCAGATATTAAGGAAACTGATGGAAGTTCATCAGATGATGAAAGCTCTGCGATCGTGAGCGATGCAGACTCTAGTGATGACGATTTCGAAGATTTGATGCCGAAAGAACTTCGGGAAAAACTTGAAAACCAGTTGATCCAACCTTCGACTCGAGTCAAAAGAGAAGACTATAAGCGACAAGAAAAAAAAGAAACCGAAGCAGTAAAAGAACAGCGTATACGCAAATATGCCATGGATTTTGTGGCTGGCGGCTTACTCCAGTTGACATCATTTGGAGTCGGCGGCTTTGCAACGATAGGCACTGGAAATCCTTGGCTATTCCCAGTAGTGGTCCCCCTACTGAACGAATTGCTAGGTGAAAAAATTGCGCAGTTAACACGTACGTCCACAATAGGTATCCCCGAAACTCAGGATTGGTTTGCTATACAGCGCCAACTAGGACATGCACTCGGCGATCTATTTGTGCACTGCGCGAATAAAGATCCGAGTAAAAAATTTGACATTAAAGTTAATGGCGAAATAAAAAAAGTGACTGCCTGGAAGGCTTTGAAACACATGGGTATTGGTGGAATGGCAAACGCCTGGGGGAAAAATTTCCTGGTTCGAGGTTTACCGTTCGCCTGGTTTTTTACGCTATATGCTATTCGTGACTGGCAACTGTATGACGATCACGGTGGTCTTTTCGCTGCCAATGCCACCACCTGGTGTCATACGCATACGCCTAATGCTAATTGCACAAACGTAGAACAACTTCCCAGTAATATTGATCCAGTCTCACTGCGAATAGGAATCGTATTTTTAGTTGGTATGCTGGCTGGAGCTGCAACTTCTTTGACTGGACAACTCATTGCATCACGAATGGCAGGTGCTGTAGAGAAGCCCAATTTTAGTACGGACTGCTTCGTTAAAAAAGTAGCTTATCTGGAGAGTCTTAAGCTAGATATAAAAACGTATATTGATAATCTAATTCCAGACCCATGGAATTATGAAACTAAATTATCAGCCGCTATTGATCTTGAAAAGTCTATCGACAAAGAAATGAGCTACGCCAAGAAAAAATCAAGCTTGTGGACTACCTACCAAGCCGAAGTTGATCTGGCTACACAGAAAAAACGTGACACCACCATGGTGACACCAGAATTCGGTAGCAAGCGCATAGATACAGGCATGTCTATCATTGGCAAAATGCTTAGCCTAATTGTCTACGCCGACTTCATACAGCGCTTTTCTCCTCAGAGTCCTCACACCAGTGAGCAAGACAGACTACTCGCCGTGATCATGCCGCCGCTTGCACTGATTTTTATTGCAGGTTATGCATTCCGTGATGATTTGCGGCTGATTCCGGAGATTATGCATGGCGCGGGCAAAGGCATGGTTCGCGCATGTAAGGGATCCGCTAAACCCGCAACGGGAAATGATCTTTCAACGCACGCAGAAAACGATCAGGTGGTGGATATGCAAGGTGCACTCAAAGACGATACTGAAAATGCTAGCGCAGAAGAAAAGGATGATAAGAACGAACCCTATCTATCAAATGGGCTCACCAACCCTGATGGGACGCCCGTAGTAGAAGAAAAGAGGGGGAATAAACACGCTCGCTTCACATCTCAACATGATGAAGACGATGATTCACTTACCTAATACCAACCGCTGTTCTTCGTTGCGATAGCTGACAATCGTGATTTAACGTAAGCTCATCGCTGCATCGATCAATTCTATCCAATGCCTCACCGGCGACTCGGTGCCTGATTGCAAATGCGTCAGGCAACCGATGTTGGCCGACACGATCATTTCTGATTGAGTCGCCTGAAGATTTTTTAGTTTGTTATCGCGCAGTTGATACGACAACTCAGGCTGCAGCACCGAGTACGTACCGGCCGAGCCACAACACAAATAACTGTCGGCACACAAAGTCACATCTACACCAACTGCACGTAATACCTCTTCCACCTTGCCGCGAATTTGCTGACCATGCTGCAAGGTGCATGGCGGGTGATACGCGACACGTTTTTTTATCTGTACTTTTTTAGCGAGTTCTTGCTGAAACGCTGGCAAGATTTCAGAAAGGTCTTTAGTTAATTCTGTAATGCGCTGCGCACGCGCTGCATAGTGCGGATCATTGGCCAGTAAATGACCATACTCTTTTACCATTGCGCCACAACCTGAGGCAGTCATCACTATGGCTTCTGCACCGGCTTGCACATACGGCCACCAGGCATCTATATTTCGGCGCATGTCGTCCAGACTATTTGCCTGATCATTCAAGTGATAGCGAATAGCGCCACAACAACCCGCCTTAGGTGCCACGATTAATTGCACACCCAACGTATCCAACACACGCGCAGTCGCTGCATTAATGTTAGGTGACATAGCGGGCTGCACACAGCCATCAAGCAGCAGCATGGTGCGTGCATGCGTACGCGTAGGCCAGCGACCAGCAGGATGTGCGACAGGTACTTTATTTTTTAATGCCTTAGGTAATAGCGGTCGAAAAAATTGACCCGTTTTCATCGCCGGGGTAAACAGCCATTTACGTGGCAAGGTTTCTTTCAATACCGTGCGAACCAATTGCGTAGCGAATGGACGCTCCACTTGTTTTTCTACGATCTCGCGGCCGATATCAACCAGCCGGCCATAATTAACGCCCGAGGGACAGGTGCTCTCGCAATTACGACACGTGAGGCAACGGTCCAAATGAAGCTGCGTTTTGGCAGTGGCTGGTTTGCCTTCTAAAATTTGTTTAATTAAATAGATACGGCCACGTGGGCCATCGAGTTCATCCCCCAACAATTGATAGGTGGGGCAAGTCGCCGTACAAAAGCCGCAATGCACACAGCTGCGCAGAATGGCATCAGCCTCTTGTCCTTCGGGCGAGTTCTTAATGAAATCAGCGAGATTGGTTTGCATTTTTTATGCTCAGAAATCCGTATACATGCGGCCAGGATTAAATATACAGGCCGGATCAAAGGTGTTTTTTAAGTTGTGATGAATGCGCGCGACGGCAGGCTGCAATGGATGAAACACTCCCACCGATTTATCCCCGCCTTTAAACAAGGTCGCATGGCCGCCGGCTTTTTCTGCGGCAGCACGTATAGCGGTAGCATCTGCATCAGTCTTTAACCAACGTTGTGCACCACCCCATTCAATTAACTGTTCACCTGCTAGCGTTAATGCGGGTGCCACGGTAGGCAACGACAAGCGCCACAATCCGCGAGAAGTGTCATTGAAAAAATCATGAGTTTGTTCGCGCACTGCATCCCAAAACGATTCTGCTTCACTCACTGTCTCGCCACCCATGCTGGTGATAGCGGCGTCGACGGCAGCGCGAGCTCCCGACAACCGCACAGTCAATCGCCCTTGATGCCAGCACGAACCTGATATGGGTAAAGGCTGCCCACCCCATGCATTTAATTGTTTGAGCGCTTCTGTTTCTGACAGTGCGAATTGCAGCGTGTGTTGCGCCGTAGGACGCGGCAGCACTTTGATAGAAACTTCTAACAACAAACCTAGCGTGCCTAACGATCCGGTCAACAAGCGCGACACATCGTAGCCCGCGACATTCTTCATGACTTGACCACCGAAATTCAGTACATCACCGCGACCATCCATTAACACGGTGCCCAGTACAAAGTCTCTGACTGAACCTACTGCTTGCCTGCGTGGCCCCGATAAACCAGCCGCCACAATGCCACCCAAGGTCGCCATGCCATCAAAGCGCATAGGCTCGAACGCCAACATCTGTTTTTGTTCAGAGAGCGCTTTGCCGATTTCACGCAAGGTCGTACCAGCGCGTGCTGTGATGACTAATTCGGTCGGATCATACGAAACAATCCCACTGTAGGCGCGTGTATCGATTAACTCGCCCTCAAAGGATTGTCCATACCAATCCTTGGTGCCGTTACCGCGAATACGCAAAGGAGTTTTAGCAGCACTGGCAGAAATAATCTGCTCTTTAAAGGCCTGTAGTGTCTGATTCATTTTTTATTTCTTAGACAATCAGAATCGCGGCAAGTCAGAAAATTTCATCTGACCTGAACGTACATGCATCTTGCCGTACTCAGCACAGCGATGCAGTGTGGGAATCGCTTTGTCGGGGTTCAATAAAAACGCAGTATCAAAGGAACGCTTTACACCAAAAAACGCTTCACGTTCTTCGGGGGCAAATTGCACGCACATAGAATTAATTTTTTCTATGCCCACACCATGTTCACCGGTAATCGTGCCACCGACTTCAACACACAGTTCTAGAATCGCTGCGCCAAATTTTTCAGCGCGATCAAATTCGCCCGGCATATTGGCATCAAAAAGAATTAACGGATGAAGATTGCCATCGCCTGCATGAAATACGTTCGCACAGCGTAAGCCATATACTTTTTCCATATCGGCGATGCCTAACAATACTTTGGCTAAATGCTTGCGCGGTATGGTGCCATCCATGCAGTAATAGTCAGGCGAAATACGTCCCGCGGCAGGAAAAGCATTTTTACGACCGGACCAAAACCGCATACGCTCAGCTTCATCACGCGACACGGCAATCGCGGTAGCACCCGACGATTTCAACACCTCAGTCATGTGAGCGATTTCTTCTTCAACTTCTTCCGGCGTGCCATCAGACTCACACAAAAGAATCGCTTCCGCGTCGGTGTCATAACCGGCTTTCACAAACGGCTCAACCATACGCGAGCTAGTTTTATCCATCATCTCTAAGCCAGCAGGGATAATGCCGGCTGCAATAACATTCGCCACCGCATTACCGCCTTTAACCACATCATCAAATGAAGCCATGATGACTCGTGCTGCCCGTGGCTTAGGCACCAGCTTGACGGTTACTTCAGTAACCACACCAAGCATGCCTTCAGAACCGATAAACACAGCGAGCAAATCAAGGCCGGGGGCATCGAGCGCTTCATTACCTAGTTCAACGACATCGCCTTCTATCGTTACCATGCGAACGCGCAGCACATTATGCACGGTGAGTCCGTATTTCAAGCAATGCACACCGCCAGAATTTTCAGCGACATTGCCACCGATAGAGCAAGCGATTTGCGATGAAGGATCTGGCGCGTAGTACAAGCCGTGCACGCTTACTGCTTCGGAGATCGCCAGATTACGCACACCGGGCTGCACTACCGCAGTACGCGCATACGCATCAACCTTAACGATACGATTGAGTCGAGCCGTTGATAGCACCACACCATCAGCAATCGGCGTCGCGCCACCCGATAAACCCGTGCCCGCGCCGCGCGGAACGATTTGTACTTTTAAACGGTTACACACTTTCAACACAGCGACGACTTGAGCTTCATTTTCGGGCAACACCACCACCATGGGTAGTTGACGATAAGCAGATAGGCCATCGCACTCATAAGGGCGCGTATCTTCTTCATTAAACAATACGGATGCCTCAGGCAGCACCGCACGTAATGCGGATACGACTTCGCGTTGGCGCGATAAAGAAAAAGCGAGTTCAGTGGGAGCGTTCATAAAACATCCTGTGGACACACGAAGGCACGTGCTAACAGCGGCGCGTGATAGCTATGACGCTAGTGTAACGAAAGCGGGCTGATGAAACCCGGGATTTGACAGGATTTCCGCTGAAAAGCTTGAGAGGAACTGATGAAAGTTTTTACTGCTTGAACTGGATTGCTTAAATCGGCAATAAATCTTCTGAATCGCTCACGATAAATCAGGGATTTCGGAAGGTTTCTTGCATCCATTGCAAAAAAGTGACGACTTCGGGACGCTCGGTCACTTGTTTTTCATACACTAGGTAATAGGCATGGGGAGGTGTCGCTGTTTTCATATCAAACAAGCGAACAATTTCACCGCGCGCAAGCATCTCGCGCGCAAAATGTTCACGCGATAAACCCACACCATGACCGTGCTTTACCATTTCAAGTAACAAGCCTAGATCATCAACCCGCAAACCAGTAGACGGCTCAGGCCAATCCAGACCGGCTGCCTCAAACCAAGGCTGCCAAGGTTCGAGCGCTGAACGAAGTAAAGTGACGTTCTGCAAATCTTCAGGCGTCGTAATAGGTTCGACTTTTTTCAAGTACTCAGGACTGGCAACTGCAAAAGTTGGCTCTGAAAATAATTTTTCGCATTGCAGATTCGGATATTTGCCAGGCCCAAAACGTACTTCAAGGTCGCTCTCTGCGAGCGCCAAATCGTAGAGCGGAACCGATAGATAAATTTCCACCGCAATATCGGGATGCTGCTCTACAAAGGATGCCAAGCGAGGTACGAGCAAGTAGCGCGCAAAGGTGGGGGGCAATGTGAGTTTGACGCGCGGCTGAGCGGAGGCTGCACGGCGCGGCATAGGAAAATCAGTTAAGGCACGCAAAGCCAAACGCACAACATCCAGATAACGCCGACCGAATTCCGACAAACCGACATTACGACCATCGCGTAAAAATAAACGCTCACCCACAAATTCTTCCAGCAGTCGAATTCGATGCGATAACGCAGAAGGGGTAATACACAACTCTTCTGCAGCCAATGCAAAAGAACCATGTCGCGCCGCTGCTTCAAAAGCGGAAAGGGCGTGAACTGGAGGAATTCGTGTTGCCATAGATGAGTTACAAATGAGTACTGTAGCGATCCGAGTACATCACCAGCGGATGACTTTGCCCGGATTAAAAATATTGTTGGGATCTAGCGCGTGTTTGATCGTACGCATCAGATCAACGGCTTCTTCACCGGCTTCATGAACCAGAAAATCTAGCTTATGCAATCCGATACCATGTTCACCTGTGCACGTACCATCCATCGCAATAGCGCGATGAACCATGCGCTCGTTAACTGACTCAGCACGCGCGACATCGGTAGGATCGGTTGGATCAACCAACATCTGCACATGGAAATTACCATCGCCCACATGACCGACGATGCCATAGATCAGGTTCTCGCGATCGCAATCCGCTTTGGTTTCAAGCAGACATTCCGTTAAGCGCGAAATAGGAACACAGCAATCCGTCGAAATAGCGCGCGAGCCAGGACGCAATTGCAGTAAAGCGAAATAAGCATTGTGACGCGCTTGCCAAAGTCGTGAGCGATCTTCCGGACGCGTAGCCCATTCAAAACCAATCGCCCCATGCTCATCAGCGATTTGCTGCACTAATTCTGCTTGTTCTTTGACGCCTTGCTCACTGCCGTGAAATTCAAATAGCAACAAAGGTTTTTCTGGCAGCGTTAATTTATCGTGGCGATTCAACGCACGTACACCGTTCTCATCAACGAATTCAACGCGCGCTAATGGCACGCCAATTTGAATTGCCTGGATCACAGTATCAACCGCATCCGCAATGGTAGTAAATGAACACACCGCAGCGGAGATCGCTTCAGGTTGAGGATAAATCTTGAGCGTGATTTCAGTAATGATGCCCAGCGTTCCTTCACTACCGACAAACAAACGCGTCAAGTCGTAACCGGCCGATGATTTTTTTGCGCGTGTGCCAGTCTTGATAATTTTGCCTTGTGCGGTAACGACGGTTAGACCCAGAACATTCTCGCGCATGGTGCCGTAACGCACAGCATTCGTACCCGAAGCACGCGTTGCAGCCATACCGCCTATTGAGGCATCTGCACCGGGGTCAATCGGAAAAAATAATCCCGTATCTTTAATCTCTAAATTTAGTTGCTTACGTGTGACTCCAGGTTGCACAGTGATCGTCAGATCTTCAGCGTTCAGCGCAACGACTTGATTCATCTGTGACACATCGATCGATAAACCACCTTGCAGCGCCAGAATATGACCTTCAAGCGACGTACCCGTACCGTACGCGATGACGGGAAAATGATAGTGATTGCACAGCGCGACTGCTTTAGCGACTTCGGCACTGGAATGCGCGAACACCACAGCGTCGGGCAGCATAGGATCGTATGATGACTCATCACGACCATGATGCTCACGCATCGCTTGGGTTGTAGATAGTCGATCGCCAAAGTATTCGCGCAGCGAGCTCAACAGCTCGGGCGGCATTGCGCGCCTAAGCGCAGTGGGTGGGGCAGGATGATTCATATAACTTCTCCGGAAGGTCGAGTATTGTACCCTCGGGACATCACTCAGGTTGAGTCACTGTACTCCCAACGAGTTCGTTTATTCAGCATTTATGCGGGATTTCCCGTATGCTCCCGCGATTGAGTTATCAAATGTTACTGACATGGGACACAGACTTTCCAAAATAGCTACACGTACTGGTGACGATGGCACCACGGGCCTGGGGGACGGCAGCCGCACCGACAAGGATGCGCTTCGAGTTCAGGCGATGGGCGATGTGGATGAACTCAACTCCCACTTGGGTGTTTTGTTGTGCGAACCATTGCCCGACGATCTGCGACAAGAACTCATCACTATCCAACACGATCTGTTTGATTTAGGTGGCGAACTCTGCATACCGGGCTTCACTATGATTCAAGAAGCGCAAGTGCTGCGCTTAGATGAATTACTCGCAAAGTACAACGAGACACTGCCGCCTTTATCCGAATTTATTCTGCCCGGTGGATCACGCGCCGCAGCTCAAGCACATATATGTAGAACTGTATGTCGTCGCGCTGAGCGCTCGATTGTGTCGCTGGGTAAAGCAGAAACATTGAATCCGCAGCCACGTCAATTCGTGAATCGTCTTTCTGATTTGTTGTTCGTACTATCGCGCGTGCTTAATCGTTTTGCCGGTGGCTCAGATGTGTTGTGGGAAAAAGGGCGCAATAAAGTGTGAGATGCGCTATGCACTAGCTCACCTGAGCTAGTGCATCGTTCGAGGAACTGCCTGCACCAAATGGCTACTCAGCATGCATGCCTGATACGCCACTACACACACCCTCTCTTGATGAGTCAGATTTAGCGACTCTTCCGTCCACACATCCGATGCCCACATCGCTTCCACGGTTTGTGGGGGCGATAGCTTGCGCTAGTCCGACTGCCACGCTTCCGTCAAATCTTTCAGAGCGACGAAAGAAATTTCGTACGGCGCGACTCGACTTAGATGAGAACGTCACCCTACAAGTCGCGGATACCCCGAAGCTAAAACAGTTGGCCGCAGAACTACTACGGAGTGAGTATAAAAAACTAGGATACGACACGAGCTTTATCGATAATCCGACAAATATAGTGGATGGACGCCGATTAACATTGTTAACAAAGGAAGGTACGCGGGTCTCAGGCACATGTTCGCTCGTGTTAGACAGACCTGGTCTACAACTCGGCACAGACCAAAATCATGAAGCTTACCTAAACGTTTTACGCCAAGAAGGTAAATGTCTAATCGAAGTATGCAGATTAGCGGTCGCATCCGAACTCGTCGAGAGTACTAGTCGAGTCGTACTAGCAGCGTTGATCGGCCACACATTCTTGTGCGCCAATTATTTTCAAGGTTACCGACCCTACCTAATTATCGAGGTCAATCCTCGACATACCAACTACTGGAAAAGTCTAGGATTTGACGTGCTTGTTGAGAAAAGCTGGTGCGAGAGAGTCAATCAACCCTCAGTACTTATTGGTTGTGACTGGCCTAAGCTTTGGAAATTAATCAAAGTTGAATGGCAGCAGCAACTCAGAGGAAGTCACCCTAATAATTTAATCCCCAAAGCTGTACGACGTCTCGTTCGAAATTTTATTCCCTGGGAAGACGTGGACGGAATTAACCGTCGAATGACTATTTTTCAACATAAAAGCATCTCATCTTAAACAATTAGTCAGAACAAAAATGAACGAACATATGTTTGATTATACCCAAGCATTTAGTCGCAACTGGGGATGGATAACTGAAGCAGAACAATTACGGCTGCGGTATGCCACCGTAGCCATCGGTGGAATGGGTGGAGTCGGCGGCCATCACTTGCTAGCACTCGCGCGCATGGGTGTAGGAAATTTTCGGATTGCAGATTTCGATCATTTCGAACTCGCCAATTTTAATCGTCAATCAGGCGCAACTGTAGCGACATTAAATTTATCCAAGTGCGACACCATGGCCGATATGGCCCTTGCTATTAACCCGACAGCTAAAATTGAAGTCTATAGAGAGGGCTTGAGTGCCGCCACACTTGATGGGTTCCTCAAAGGAGCTGATGTATACATTGATGGACTCGATTTTTTTGCATTCGACATACGCGAAAAAACTTTTGCGGCTTGCTCGAGGTTGAGAGTCCCTGCAATCACAGCCGCCCCACTCGGAATGGGCTCTGCCTGGTTATGTTTCATGCCAGGAGAAATGGATTTCGAAACCTACTTTCGATGGGATAACCATCGCGATTCAGAAAAAGCATTGCGATTTTTAGTGGGCCTTGCGCCGTCGCTGATGCATCGCTACCTAGCAGATACTCGCAAATTAAATTTAGAAAAAGGTACTGGACCATCGACAGCGATGGGTTGCTACCTATGCGCAGGGGTTGCAGCAACTGAGGCGATTAAAGTTTTACTGCGCCGGGGCAAACTGACTCCCGCTCCCCATGGCCTTCACTTTGACGCCTATCTAGGAAAATTTAAGCGCACTTGGCTACCTATGGGAAATGCCAATCCTTTACAAAAATTTCGTATGAATGCCTTACGGCATATCTTCAACTCTAACCCATAAAATTTCTATGAACGAATCGCCAGTAATTCGCATCCTCAATCTAGCCAAATGGACGCCTAGTGGAGACAACACTCAACCATGGCGATTTGAAATCATCGATGATTACCGCATAGTGGTGCATATTCAATATGATCAAGAAATGGGCGTATACGATCTGCATGGTCAAAATACACTATTAGCTATTGGAGCTTTGCTAGTAACGATGGAATTAGCTGCCACCTCGGAAGGCTGTCAGATGCATGTTCAACATAGGCCGCATGCGCAAGGAAAATTACTCGCTATTGATATCAGATTCTCGCTCGACCAAACGATACAAGTAGACCCCTTAGTTTTAGAAATACCCCGCCGCGCAGTTCAACGCAGGCCGCTATCGATGCGAAGACTTACGCATAATCAAAAACAAAGTCTGGAGCAAGCTGCTGGTAAGCATTACACCATTCATTGGATGGAATCTTTGCTGCAGCGAATACAGATGACTAAACTCATACTCCAAATGACCCGCATACGATTAAGACTCCCCGAGGCCTACCCCGTACATAAATCAATTATCGAATGGAATGCTCAATACAGCCTTGATCGCATCCCAGATGCCGCACTCGGACCGGGACCCATTAATCTAAAAATTATGCGTGCAGTACTCAGTAGTTGGGAGCGTGTACAGTTTTTAAATCGTTATATTGGCGCAGCATGGTCGACGTCGTTACAACTGGACGGCTGGACGAGCCTTTCCTGTGGTGCGCACATGATCATGCTGCGCAACCAAAAACCACAAACTGATGAGGATTTCATCGATATTGGCAAAGCAGTCCAGCGTGTATGGCTGACAGCGACACAACTAGATTTATGGCAGCAACCGCAAATGGTTATACCTTCATTTGCTCGCTATATAAGTGAAAACGTACCATTCACAACGCTAACTGATCAGCTCCAAGAAGCCGCATCAGCGCGAAAGACGCTGAGGGAAATTATTAACACAGATACTGATCGTGTCGTGTGGGTAGGACGACTGGGATTTGGGCCTGCACCAACCGCTCGGGCGCTGCGTCTGCCACTGGAAGAACTAATTATTTCCAAGCCAAGTAGTCATCCAAGGAATTAGTAGATACAACGACAGGAGCGGCTTATCTGCGCAAAACACACCGCTCCTTTTAATCAGCGACTATTAGCAACCAATCGTAGTTCAGGTGTGTTTAAACGCTGATTCACTGACGCTGTAATACCCGCCGCATCCAAACCGCACTGCGCAAGCAATTGCGTTGCATCGCCATGATCAATAAATTTATCAGGCAAGCCTAATTGCAGCAGAGGTTTGACGATACCGGCAGCTGACAACGCTTCGGCAACTGCCGAACCTGCACCACCCATAATGCTGCCCTCTTCAATCGTGACTAGCAAATCATGACTCGCCGCCAGCTCAGCAACTAATGCTGTATCTAAGGGTTTGATAAAACGCATATTGGCGACGGTGGCATTCAAGGTCTCAGCCGCTTGCAATGAAGGCGCGAGCATGGTGCCAAAAGCGAGTATCGCCACACCCTTACCCTGACGACGAATTTCGCCCTTACCCATTTCTATACTGGTTAATTCAGTCTCAACCGTGGCACCTATGCCTGCTCCACGCGGATAACGCACCGCTGCCGGGCCTCGATATTGATATGCTGTTGTGAGCATTTTTCGGCACTCGTTTTCATCACTCGCTGCCATCACGACCATATTCGGAATGCAACGTAAAAACGCCATATCGTAATTACCCGCATGCGTCGCGCCATCGGCACCGACTAAACCAGCGCGATCGAGCGCAAAGGTCACATCGAGATTTTGTAGCGCAACATCATGAATTAATTGATCGTAACCACGCTGCAAAAACGTTGAGTAAATCGCGACCACGGGTTTTAAACCTTCGCATGCCATACCGCCTGCAAACGTAATGGCGTGTTGTTCTGCGATACCCACATCGTAGTAACGATCAGGGAATTTTTGCTCAAACTTCACCATGCCAGAACCTTCACGCATCGCGGGTGTGACAGCGACTAATTTTTCATCGTGCGCTGCCATGTCGCACAACCAATCACCAAAGACTTGCGTGTAAGTCATTTTTCCAGCAGCGGCTGGTTTGATACCTTCGCTCGGATTGAATTTACCGGGACCGTGATAAAGAATAGGATCAGCTTCAGCGAGTTTGTAACCTTGACCTTTTTTAGTCACCACATGCAAAAACTGCGGACCTTCAAGGTTCTTAAGATTTTGCAGCGTAGGTATCAATGATTCCAAATCATGGCCATCGATAGGGCCAATATAGTTGAGGCCAAATTCTTCAAATAAGGTAGCAGGTACCAACATGCCTTTCGCGTGTTCTTCAAAACGCTTCGCGAGTTCACGCATAGACGGTGGCAACATGGATTTACCCATGCTCTTGGCCGCCGCATAAAATTTTCCAGACATCAGTCGCGCAAGATAACGATTCAGCGCACCCACTGGTGGTGAGATCGACATGTCATTGTCGTTTAACACCACCAACATCTTGATGTCTTCGTAAACGCCCACGTTGTTGAGCGCCTCAAACGCCATACCAGCGGTCATTGCGCCATCACCAATCACTGCAATCGAGTGACGCGCTTCGCCCTTGGTGCGCGCGGCTAATGCCATACCTAATGCCGCCGAAATCGATGTCGACGAATGCGCAGTACCAAAGGTGTCGTACACACTTTCTACACGGCGCGGAAAGCCCGACAAGCCATCTTGCTGACGCAAGGTAGACATGCGATCGCGACGGCCTGTAAGAATTTTGTGCGGATACGTTTGATGCCCCACATCCCACACGATGCGATCATCCGGTGTGTTGAACACATAGTGAAGTGCAATCGTCAGCTCAACCGTTCCTAAATTGGATGACAGATGACCACCCGTTTGCGCTACCGACTCCAGTAAGTAGGTGCGTAATTCATCAGCCAAGGTATTGAGTTCAGGGCGCGAAAGCGCTCGTAAATCGGCCGTATTGTTTATTTTTTGTAAAATTTTCATGGCGGCTTAGGGAAATGCTGATTTATTGTGAATTTTATGAAGAGCCAGCGGAGCTATGCGACACGGGTCACGTGAATCAAAGTGTTAGGTTCGACCAATTACTCGTATATGTCTCGTTTTATTTAACCAGTGCTTCCTTAGGTTTTTCTTTGTACGATCAAGTCGGCAAGCTCCTTCAATCTCATCGCTGGATCACCAAAGGGGAGTAGCGCCTGATGGGCATCCTGCCGTAACTTCTCTGCCAGAGCAAGCGACTCGTTCAGTCCCAGTATAGAGACATAGGTGGGCTTGTTGCTGGCGGCATCTTTACCGGCAGTTTTTCCTAAGGTGACCGAGTCTGCAGTGGCGTCCAGAATATCGTCCACCACTTGAAATGCCAACCCAATCGCGGACGAATACGCGCGCAGTGCTAATTCTTCCGCGCCTAACAGCGATTTACCTGCCAACGCGCCCAACATGACGGATGCCTCGAGCAAAGCCCCGGTTTTTAATCTATGCATATGCTCCAGGGCGTCTCGCGAGAGCGAAATACCCACGGAATCCAAATCAATCGCCTGGCCGCCACACATGCCCAGCGAGCCCGCAGCTCGCGCAAGGCGGCTCACCATAGTCACTTTGCGCTGTGCATCTAAGTTACCCCCTGCGATTACCTCAAACGCTTGCGCTTGCAAAGCATCACCGACTAACAAGGCCGTGGCTTCATCATATTTTTTGTGCACGGTCGGCTTACCGCGCCTTAACGCATCATCATCCATACACGGCATGTCATCGTGCACTAATGAATACGCGTGAATCATCTCCACCGCACACGCGGCCCGCTCTATGCCATCTCGCGGCGCATCAAATAATTCACCCGCTGCAAACGCCAGTAAAGGCCGCACGCGCTTACCACCATCCAGCACGGCGTACTGCATTGCCTCGTGCAATTTATGCGGAGCGATCGTCGTCGCCGGTAAATGCGAAAGCAGCACCGCCTCCATCTGCGACTGGACAGTTTTACACCAACGTGTGAACTCTTCTCTCATTCTTCCTCGTCCTCATCGTCTGCGTCTGTCGCAAACGGCTTGAGCATCTCGCCTTCCAATACTTTGACCTGACGCTCAACACGCTCAAGTTGAGCAGCACAATATTTCACCAACTCGGAACCACGTTGGTAGGCCGCCACCGAAGCTTCCAAGGGCAACTCGCCAGATTCCATCTTTGCAACGAGTTGTTCCAGCTCGGCCATGGCTTCCTCGAAGGAGGCGCTGGGGTGTTGGGGGGCAGATTTTTTAGGCATGCATGATTCTCGTGGTCTGATGTGTCTATTTTAGTGCAATCACTTGAATGTAAACCTAAGTAGTCATTCTTAGCGAATCGGAAAGAGTCAAGGTTATCAAAACAGAATTCTCTTTTTCGTTCGCCACATAGTAAATGCATAGGGCAACGAAAAGATTTTAAAAATTTTGCAGCATTTACAGCGTGATCATTTCGCTAAAACTAAGGCCCCTACTAAGTTTTGTAATTACTCAGGAAACTTTACTTATTCTGATTAAATTTACTGTTTGTAATCTTCAGCGGCATGCGTATAATCGCCCCCTCGTCCAAAAAATACCACTCGATTTAAATTTTTGTAGTAAGTCGAAAAGTTTTTTGCGGATTATTTCTCTCTTAGGTTGGTGCAAATTAATTTGGGGGTGGGGATGTCCGATCTGGCCAGTCTCTCTAGACTCGCGCGATCAAACGCGCAACTACCGGTAGGTGTCTACTTTGATGACACACTACTGAATCAAGAAATCCGTCAACTGTTCAATCAGGGCCCGCAATACGTGGGACATGAATTGATGGTTCCCAATGTCGGCGACTACGCGTCTCTTACTTGGGAAAACGACGGTCGCCTACTCACACGGGATGCACAAGGCATACAACTGCTGTCGAACGTCTGCCGACATCGACAAGCAAAAATGCTGACCGGTCGCGGCAATTCAAACAACATCATCTGTCCGCTACATCGCTGGACCTATGACCTCAAAGGCGATTTGATCGGTGCACCGCACTTTGGCGAAACACCTTGCCTGAATCTTTCTCGTTTTGAACTGCAACGCTGGAATGGTTTACTGTTTGAAAAAAATGGTTTCGATGTCGCTGGATTACTTAACAATCTAGGCGTTACCAAAGACTTAAATTTTGATGGCTACATGCTCGACCATGTCGAAGTCCACGAATGCGATTACAACTGGAAGACCTTCATTGAGGTGTATCTCGAGGATTACCACGTCGAACCTTTTCATCCCGGGCTAGGCAACTTTGTTGAATGCCGTGATCTGAAATGGGAACTGGGCCAAGGCTACAGCGTGCAAACGGTGGGAGTGAATGCAGCACTAAAAAAACCGGGCTCTAGCGTTTACGAAAAATGGCATCAAGAAGTCATGCGTTACCGTAGCGGTGACGTACCTCCCTATGGTGCGATCTGGTTAACGCTATACCCCAACGTCATGGTGGAGTGGTATCCGCATGTATTGGTAGTCTCGACCTTATGGCCCAAAGGCCCGCAAAAAACTACCAACGTGGTTGAGTTCTACTACCCTGAAGATATCGTTTTGTTCGAACGCAGCTTTGTAGAAGCCGAGCGTGCAGCCTATATGGAAACCTGCGTTGAAGATGATGAGATTGCTTTGCGCATGGATGCCGGACGTCGAATATTAGTGGATCGCGGTGTGAATGAAGTCGGGCCCTATCAATCACCGATGGAAGATGGCATGCAGCATTTCCACGAGTGGTACCGCAAAAATATCGCGCTGTGACCTCAACGTCACATCGCGACTAAGCTGCAGCTAACGGCATGCAGTCGTTATGGATGCTGTTCGCCAGCTTCGTGTTCTCTCTGATGGGAGTGTGCGTCAAGCTGGCGTCTGTCACTACCTCTACATCCGAAATCGTTATGTGTCGCGGAGCGGTTGGCATGGTGATGATGCTGGCGTTGGTTAGACTGCGTGGCTATTCACTCCGCACTTCGTTTCCCTGGCATCACGCATGGCGCGGTTTCGTCGGCGTCACCGCACTCTCAATGTGGTTCTATGCAATCGGTGAATTACCGTTAGCTACTGCCATGACACTCAATTACATGGCGCCGATCTGGATCGCCAGTATTGTCTTCACTTTAGGGTGGTGGCATAAACAACGTCGATTCGAATGGGGATTAGCAGCTGCCATCATGACGAGCTTTGTCGGTGTGGCTTTACTTCTCAAGCCCTCGATGCACGCAGACCAATGGATAGGTGGATTGATTGCACTTATCTCAGGATTTCTTTCAGCACTCGCCTATATACAAGTTAAAAAACTCGGCCAGTTAGGTGAACCGGAATATCGTGTCGTATTTTATTTCTCCGCCACTGGTGTAATCGGAGGACTGCTCAGCAGCTTAGTCAACAGCTATCTGCATACTGGCGAACTACACGTATTGCATTCACTATCAACGCGAGATTTTTTACTGCTGTTAGCAATTGGTATCACCGCCACCATTGCACAAATAGCGATGACGCGTGCCTACCGACTCGGCGCCATGCTGGTGACCGCCAACCTTCAATACACCGGTATTATTTTCTCCAGCATGTGGGGTATTCTGATTTGGGGTGACCATCTGGATTTGGTTGGCTGGCTCGGCATTGCCATTATTCTTATCAGCGGGATTGCAGCGACCTTTTATAATGCCCGCAGCAGTAGCAGTGCTCCCAAAAAAATATAAGCAGCTTGTGCTACCGAATTGTTAATGCATTGACAGTGTATTAATCGCGACAGACTATCCACAAAGGAGACCGGGATGCCTTACACCACATTGATCTCAGCGACTGAACTCCAATCGTCTGTCAATCAAGCCAATGTCGTCATCCTTGATTGTCGTGCTGAACTGACTGATCCGCGAGCCGGTGCAATCGCCTATGCCGCTGGACACATACCTAGCGCACAACATGCTGATCCTGATTTACATTTATCTGATAAATCACCCGGACCGAACGGTGAATTTCGCGGCAGGCATCCACTACCATCGCAAGAAGCTTTCATTCAACAATTGCATCGTTGGGGCGTGAATTCAACATCGCAAGTCATTGTGTATGACGCACACGGCGGTATGTTTGCGTCACGCGTGTGGTGGATGTTGCGCTGGGTAGGACACAATGACGTTGCACTACTTGATGGCGGCCTCGCTGCTTGGCTAGCCGTAGGTGGCACTTTAGTGACCGACATACCCCAACCAGCGAGCGGCAACATAAGCTTACGGCCCGCCATCACTACTACCGTGACGGCCGCTGATATTGTGAATAATCTCGCCACAAAAAAATGTACGGTGCTCGATGCACGCGCGGCAGATCGTTTTCGAGGGGAGAATGAAACTATCGATCCGGTAGGAGGACGAATTCCCGGCGCAAAAAATCGCTGGTTTAAAGATAATCTGCGTGATGATGGGCGTTTTAAAACAGCTGAACAATTACGTGGTGAATTTCAGCCACTGATTAGCAGTCCACATGAAACCATACTTCAGTGCGGCTCAGGTATCTCTGCCTGTCACAATGCATTAGCGATGGAAATTGCTGGGCTCAGTGGGGCAAGCTTGTATCCCGGATCGTGGAGCGAGTGGTCAGCAGATTCATCGAGACCTGTCGCGACCGGTGCGGCCTAACACTATAAATTAGTGAACGTGAAATCGATGCGTCAGAACCACGACGATGATCACGCCCAGCGCAATCAATAAAAATTGCGGCACCGATTCACGCAAAGTTGCGCGCCGCTGCATCTGCGGCATTAAGTCACTGACAGCGATATAAATAAATCCGGAAGAAGCAACAACCAGTACATACGGAATCAAGTGCATTCCGCTACCCAGCGCGTAGTAACCCACGAGGCCACCCACGACGGCCATGAAGCTGCAAATCAAGTTGTAAACATAAGCGCGTGTTTTAGTCAGACCCGCATTCAGCAGCACAATGAAATCACCAATCTCTTGCGGAATTTCATGCGCAATGATGGCCAGAGCGGTAATGATGCCTAGCTTTGGATCAGCCAAAAATGCGGCAGCAATCAAAATGCCATCTGTAAAATTATGCAGGCCATCACCGACCAAAATCATCCAACCTGATTTGCCAGCCTCATGGGCATCATGACCATGTTCATGATCGTGCCCATCGCCTTCGTAGTGATGCGAGTGACGCAGAATGGCAAATTTTTCCAACAAAAAGAAACCTAACAATCCGCCGAGCAAGGTGGCAAACAAGGCATGAATATTGGCATCGGACTCGAAGGCCTCAGGCAAGGCATGCAGCAGCGAAGTCGACAACAAAATGCCGACGGATAGGCTGACCATGCGCTCCACCATCTTCGACAGAAATCCGAAGGAAAGAAACGCAGCCGCAGAAATACTGATCACCCCACCAATGGTGGTTGCCAGCAGAATGGAAGACAGAGTGGTATCGATTTTTAGTCCAATTGAATTCAACAAACGCCGCGATTAGACCATAACCCACGGCACGCCGGCAATTCGTCGAATGACGCAGATGCCGGCAGCACCACAGATTACTTTAATGGGCTTTTTCCCAATTCGGGCCAGTGCCGACATCCGCGACCAGTGGCACACGCAGCTCGGCCACACCGGCCATCAGTTCTGGCAGCCGCGTCTTAACCAATGCCAATTCTGATTCAGGGACTTCCAGCACCAATTCATCATGCACCTGCATCACCATGCGCGAGCCCAGTTTTTCTATATCCAGCCAGTTTTGTACCGCGATCATGACGAGCTTAATTAAATCGGCCGCAGTGCCCTGCATGGGCGCATTAATCGCTGCGCGCTCAGCACCCTGACGACGTGGGCCATTCGGTGAATTAATTTCGGGTAGCCACAGGCGTCGACCAAATACCGTTTCAACAAAGCCTTGCGATTTGGCTTGCTGACGCACATCGTCCATAAATTGTTTAACGCCGGCGAAACGATGGAAATATTTTTCCATGTACATCTGTGCCGCAGAACGTTCGACGCCCAAATTACCTGCCAAACCAAATACGCTCATGCCATACATCAAACCAAAATTAATCACTTTGGCGTAGCGGCGCTGCTCACTACTCACTTCAGTCAGAGGCACACCAAAAATTTCTGCCGCGGTCGCGCGGTGAATATCTTCTCCCGCAGCAAAGGCACGCAACATACCTTCATCACCCGATAAATGCGCCATGATGCGCAATTCAATTTGCGAATAATCTGCTGACACAATCACATTGCCGGGTGCCGCAATGAACGCTTCACGAATACGTCGCCCTTCTGCAGTGCGAACCGGAATATTTTGTAAGTTGGGCTCATTCGAAGACAGCCTACCCGTGACCGCAATCGCCTGACCATAGTTAGTATGTACACGCCCCGTTGATGGATTAACCATGCGCGGTAATTTATCGGTGTAAGTCGATTTGAGTTTAGCGAGGCTGCGATAGTCCAACAACAATTTAGGTAAGGGATAATCTTCAGCTAGCTTTTGTAAAACTTCTTCATCCGTCGATGGTGTACCACTTGGTGTTTTTTTGACGACAGGCAGCTTGAGCTTTTCAAATAAAATTTCACCTAACTGCTTAGGCGAATTCAAATTAAAAGGCTGCTCGGCTAATGCATACGCTTGTTTTTCTAAGTCCATCAACTTGATACCAAGCTCGTTTGATTGCGCGACTAACAAATCGACATCAATCAAAACACCGTTTCGTTCCATACGCTGCAATACAATCGATGTAGGTACTTCGATCTGTTCATAAATGAAACGCAGCTTTTCATTCGCTTCTATCCGTGGCCACAAGGTGTTGTGCAAACGTAGGGTGATATCGGCATCTTCAGCAGCATAATCCGTCGCCGTTTCTATGCTGACTTCATCAAAACCAATTTGCGAAGCACCCTTACCGCACACTTGCTCATAGGTGATGGTTTTTTTATCCAGCCACCGCAAGGCCAAACTATCCATGTCATGCGTACGATGGGATTCGATGACATACGATTGCAATAGCGTGTCATGTACGATGCCTTTCAATGCAATGTCGTAATTTGCAAAGATATGGCTGTCGTATTTCAAATGCTGACCCAGCTTTGGTTTAGATGCGTCTTGCAACCAGGGCTTTAATTTTTCTAAAACAAATTCGCGCGACAGTTGATCTGGCGCTCCAGGATACCGATGATGCATAGGCACATAGGCCGCCTTACCCGGCTCTACGCATAAAGACAAACCAACGATCTCGGCGCGCATAGAGTCTAATGATGTCGTCTCAGTATCGACGGCTGTTAATGGTGCTTCGTTGATTTTCTTGATCCATGCGTCCAGCTGCTCGGCCGTAAATACCGTTTCGTAATGTGTTTCTATCGGAGGCTCCGCTGCAAACAAACTCGCTTGCTCGGAAGGGTCAGCGATAGATGCAGAAGTTTTAGAGTTTGCGCTTGAATCATTTGCCTGCTCAGAATTTAATTCGCGTAACCAGGTACGAAAACCCATGCGACTGAAAAATTCACGTAAAGCCGCAGGATCTTCTGGCTTAAAAGCTAACGACGTTTGAATCGATTCCATGTGCGATTGCAAATCGCAATCGCATTTAACCGTTACTAACGCGCGCGCCTGTGGCAACCAATCTAAGGTGCGACGTAAATTTTCACCGACCACACCACCAATGTCAGCTGCGTGAGTGATCACACCATCCAATGAGTCATATTGTGTGAGCCATTTAACCGCTGTCTTTGGCCCCACTTTTTCTACACCGGGTACGTTGTCGACGGTATCGCCCACCAGCGTCAGATAATCAACGATACGCTCGGGGGGCACGCCAAACTTAGCAATCACAGCAGCACGATCTAGCGTTTCATTACTCATCGTGTTAACTAGCGTGACATGGTCATTCACTAATTGCGCGAGATCTTTGTCACCGGTAGAAACCACCGCAGATAAACCCTGTGCAGCTGCCTGTACCGCCAGCGTGCCAATCACATCATCGGCTTCAATCCCTTCGACCATCAAAATAGGCCAGCCTAGGGCTCGCACCACTTCGTGTATGGGTTCGATCTGCTTTACCAAATCCTCAGGCATAGGCGCTCGCTGCGCTTTGTAGTCGGGATAAAGATCATCACGAAAGGTTTTCCCTTTTGCATCAAAGACACAGGCCATGTATGCTGCAGAGTAATCCTGCCTAAGGCGACGCAGCATGTTGATCATGCCGTAAATAGCGCCCGTGGGAGCACCTTCTGCATTACGTAAATCGGGCATGGCATGAAAGGCCCGGTATAAATAACTCGAACCATCTACCAGCAACAGGGTTTTATTCATATGGAAAGCGACCGGAAACGGGTACCGCGACTGCGGCAATTGACCAACCTTGAACGCGCCACGTCGCGCAAGGCGAACGAATCGTGGCAAATGTTCACGATTATGGCAGAGTTTATCGATGCCGCCGAACGTCTCTCCGAGATCAGACCGGCGGTTTCTATCTTTGGATCAGCGCGTATAAAGCCCACAGATCCTTATTATGAAATAACCGTCGATATCGCTCGTAGGTTATCCGACGAAGGCTTTTCAGTGATCTCCGGTGGTGGCCCCGGCATTATGGAAGCGGCCAACAAAGGCGCCTATGAAGGTAGCTCTCCTTCCATCGGACTTAATATCGAACTGCCGCACGAACAAACGAGCAATACCTGGCAAAACATTTCACTCTCATTCAGGCACTTCTTTGCGCGCAAAGTGGCCTTTGTTAAATATGCTGATGCCTATATCGTGCTGCCAGGTGGCTTTGGCACCATCGATGAATTATCTGAAGTACTCGTGTTGATACAGACTGGTAAAACACGGCGCATTCCCGTGATACTAGTGGGTACCAAGTTTTGGGAGGGCCTGCTACAGTGGTTCAAAAATATGCTGTTAGCGAATGGCATGGTCGAGCCCCAAGATTTGGAACTTGTGCAAGTGATTGATGATCCCAAAGAGATCGTCGACGCTATTTTTAACTTTTATGAATCGCGTGACATCGTCCTTTCTGAGACCGAGCATCCGCATCAGTCCTTCCTCTAAGCCCAGGCAGTCGGCTAGAGCGTGGCCTTTGTTAGAATGTAGTCCATAACAGGTGACGCTTGCCTTCCGGGAGTTCGATCATGATTCAGCAAAACTACGGCTCTACCTATCTACGCCTGCTCTGCGCCACGGCGGCATTGGCTACGGCGATGGCCGTGACGGCCGCTCCGCGCGACGATGTCCGCCTCGAGCCGCTACCAGACGACCCCGCAGTCGCTGCCGCGGTCGGCGATGGCACCACTGAAATTACGCAGCGCCGTGAGCAAAATGCCATCACCTCGGTTCGTATCCGCCGTGGTAACAATACCTATTACGTGACACCGACCGAACAGATACCCGCCTCACAAAGTGGCGCGCGTGCTGCTCAATGGGAAATTTTTCAATTCCGGCCCGGTCGTTCACGTGAAGTTCCATTCGAAGCACCACCCACACCACCCCGCTAATTTTTACGCTGCCTAAGTGCAGCCTTTACCTACCGATTGCTATGGCAGTTTTCACTCCGGTCAGCCTGGATGACATCATTCCCTGGGCCGAGCAGTACCCGGTAGGGCAAGTCAGATCACTCGAAGGTATTTCTTCGGGTATCGAAAACACTAATTTCTTTCTGAGTACCGAGCAGGGTGAATTTGTGCTCACGATTTTTGAAAAACTCAGTTTTGAACAACTGCCTTTTTATCTCAACCTGATGCGCCATCTCGCCCAGCGCGATGTTCGCGTACCAGCACCGCTACCAAATCATGAGGGCGAGATCATCAATCGTTTGCATGGTAAACCCGCGTCTATTGTTTCTCGTCTAACGGGCGATTGGGTCCCTGCTCCCACAGCCATCCATTGCAGGGAAGTCGGTGCCATGCTGGCTAAGATGCATCTGGCGGCAAAGGATTTCTCACTGTATCAACCGAATCTGCGCGGACTAGACTGGTGGCGCGAAACGACACCCGCCGTGCTGCCCTTTTTATCTGCAGACAATCAACAACTCTTGCGCAATGAAATGCAGACGCAAGAAAAATTTACCGCCTCCGATAGTTACGCCAGCTTACCCAACGGCCCAATTCATGCCGATCTATTTCGTAACAATGTCATGTTTGATGGCGAGCGCCTAACTGGATTTTTTGATTTTTATTTTGCAGGTTGCGACACTTGGCTGTTTGATGTGGCTGTCACTGTGAATGATTGGTGCATTAATCTAAGTACCGGTGAAACAGATAGCCAGCGCGTTCGCGCATTGCTTGACGCCTATGCGAGCGTTCGACCTTTTACCACCGAAGAGCAAGAAGCTTGGCCCATCATGCTGCGTGCGGCTGCACTGCGTTTTTGGTTATCGCGACTGTATGATTTTTATTTGCCGCGCGAAGCTGAAATGCTGACGCCGCACGACCCCACTCACTTTGAACGACTGCTGCGCCATCGCATTGCACATCCGTTAGAAGGCTTGAACTAATCATGGAACGAATTCAAGCCAGCCAAGGTATCGAATGGATACGACAGGGCTTTGCCCTGTTTCGTCAGCAACCGGCTGAACTCTCTATGCTGTTTTTGTTGTACATGCTGCTGATGTTTTCCCTCTCGCTGATACCCGTGCTGGGACAACTACTGCCTTTGCTGCTGGTGCCGGTTTTTTCTATGGCCTTCATGCAAGCCTGTGTAAACATCGAAGCCGGCATCAAAGTACGACCCAAGATTCTTCTTACCGCAGTACGCTCACCCGCACTCGGCACGCTATTACGGCTCGGGGTGTTGTATTTGTTAGTGGCTATTGTCTGCGTTGCGGCATCCACCATCGTTGATGGAGGCAGCTTCTGGAAACTGATGTCCGGCCAAATAGCGGCCGACGATAAAAATCTAGAGGTTACCAATCTGCCTTTGGCGATGATTTTTTCTGCACTACTTTATGTACCATTTTCTATGGCTTTTTGGCACGCTGCGCCGCTGGCGATGTGGCAAGGCATGGGATTATTCAAAGCGATTTTTTATAGTTTTTTTGCCGTGCGTCGCTGCGGCAAAGCCTTTCTCGCCTATATACTGGGCTGGATCATCATAGGCATTGCACTTCCCGCCGTTATCAGTGCCCTACTCAGCTTGCTTCTCGGCAAGACCGCCGTCACGGTCATGCTGTTAATGCCCCTCTCGGTCATCCTGACCATCGTGATGTACTGCTCTTTCTATCCCACCTACACCCAAGTTTTCGATCGTCCGGAACAAACGCGCGTTTAGCGTTACCGACCTTTCACTATTTGTGAAATAATTTTTTTCCGTATTTTTTGAATCCAAAACACAACGATATTTTTCCGTAAGGAAATTTATCTTTGGATGCTTTTGAATACTCTGGGAGTGCACATGTCAATTTCTGCATGCTCAGTTTAGTCATCTGCTGCCAAAAAATTAAGCTAACAAATGACAATTCATTCAGCCCACAATAATTCCGTTAATACAGAGCCTTACCTTCATAACACGAAGGTAAGCAACTCTGACTATGTCGTTTTAGGAGACGAAAATCGAACAGCATCGAAATCATTACTCAGCAAGGCAAAAAATTTACTCTACACATTAAGCATGCCTTTTCGTGCGCTGATACGAGTTGAGTTACACCGGCGCGTTGGGCAGAAAGAAGAAAATTCTGTGGCGTTTAAAAACATAAAATCAACACCTACTCCACACACCACCACTAATGAGTCCAAAGCAGAATTCGCAAGCCAGCCAGAACGTGGATATACGATCGTTTCCGAGAAAGGGGGTTATGGAAAACCCTCACTACTCGATCGTCTTTGGGGATAGGAAATTAAATGCGAACTGATACCGCAACTCCAATTCAAACACACAACTATCTCTTAGCAGAACCTAGCCTGCCTGATATGTTCTCTGGCCAGGCAAAGCTGCTCTACGTAAAAAATGAAAATCCCACGTTAGGTCAACGACTGAAGAACTTTATTCTTAAACCGTTGAAAATCATCGCTGCTAAAAACAGCTTATTGAATGTTTTGAGAGATCCCGCTTTTAAAGATAACGAAGATGCGAAAAAACTTACTAACCACATTAAAGGCTTAGGTTTTTTCGAAGGCGTCAGCACATTTAAAGTAAAAGATTTTTTAGTTGACGCTGCGCTTCACGGGTCGCGACTAGCTTCTGGATCAGAAACAACCAACAATGCAAAAAAATCCTTAGCTGATTTAACTGGTGCCGCACTCAACGAACATTTAAATAATCCCGGCTTTATGTACGCAGCACTACAAGAGTACGTAGGCCCAACCGCAAAAGGATTGAATGAATTTCATAGTTTTCAAGCTGATCCCTCTATCCAATTAAGCGATACACAGATAGCCAAAATTAGCGCCCTGAAAAAAAACATGGACGTACTTAAGGGCGATTCTGAAAAATCAAAAAACATACCTGATGAAGTGTTTACAAAATTCTCTGAGATTCATGAAGATTTATCGAAAAGACTCATAGCAAAAGATTTAGTTTTAAGTGGCTCAAATCTTATTGATCGCTTATCAATGCTCGATCAACGCCCTACCAGCGTTGACTGTTTTTTATCGTTTTTTCAACCAACAAATCCATATCCTTCGGGAACCACTACAAAAGCGCTTGCAACGATTTTCAAAAAAGGGCTGGATGAACTCGCAAAAACTCTGGATCCATATGGTGAAGATGCATCCATGCGCGCCACTTTAGAGATTTTGGCAGATGAGTTTTTATACCATGCAGATAATCAAGATCAACCTTGGCCTACTGCTGAAGCTATCAAAACACTCAACCACGATCTAGAAAAAGCGAAAAAAGAGAAAGAGAAACAATGGAGTTAATTTTCACGCGCCTGTGTGCCAGCGCCTTCAAAGGGGGTACTACAAACCCTCCTTGCGCGATCGAATCTGGAGTTAGGACTACGTTGGGCGCGCCGTATATTTTTAAGAAAAAAATCTCACGCTGAATAGGTGATTACATTGCGACCAACTGCCATAACTCCAACACACAAGCATCTGTTAGTGGAACCTGACCTGCCTGAGGTATTCGCTGGTCAGGCAAAGCTGCTCTACGTAAAAAATGAAAATCCCACGTTCGGCCAACGAGTGATGAATTTTCTTCTTAGACCGTTGATGAACGCTGCTGCTAAACGCAGCTTACTGAGTGTTTTACGTGGGTCTACTTTTGAGAACAATAACGATGCGAAAAAACTTATTACACACATTAAAGGATTAGGATATTTCGAAGGTGTTAAAACAGATGATGTAAAAAAACATTTATTGTCCGCCGCACTTGACGGATCGCGACTAATCCCGCAAGACAATGAATTTAATGCCGAACAATCTATAGCTAACTTAACTAGTGACGCACTCAACGAATATTTAAGCGATCCGGCGCGTATGTACGAGGTTCTAGAGAAATGTTTGAAAACTCCGGAAAACTCGACACCCTTGGCATTCGAACTGGCAGATTTTTATATTTTTCAAAATAACCCCTCTGTTAAATTAGTATCAGCACAAAAAAATAAAATCGACGTATTGAACATGCGCATGGAAGCACTTAAGAAAAATCCTGATAAATTTAAATCTATACCTCCAGAAGTATTTACAAAATTCTCTGAAATTTATACGAGTTTTTTAAAAAGCCCCGAAACAAAAGATTTAGTTAAACGCACCGTACAACTTTTTCACTACTTTTTTGACTTAAAAACGCGGTCAAACAACGCCAAATATTTTTTATCATTTTTTAATCCAAAAAATCCAGCTATTTCTACACGCAACGCAAAAGAACAGGCAGAGACTTTCAAAGAATATCTAGCTGAACTCGCGGATAAATTAGATCCTTCTGGTCACAACAGATCCATGCGCGACACTCTAACCACTTTAGCGGATGAGTTTTTAGCCCATGCGGTTGATGCAGATAATCCAGACAAAAAATGGGCAACTGCTGAAGGGGTCAAAAATCTCTACAAGAACTTACATAATTTTTATATTCATAGATTTGATGACTAAACTTAGTTTAGCCTGACCTCAAGCTTATTAACAACCAGCCACTTTAAGTAGCGAATCGTGTAAGAGATTCACTATCTTTTCAATGGTTATCTACACCCGCTCTAATTTTGCGATACTCAAGTCGAGTAATTTCATACCGTTGCGACCAAAATTAATATTTGCTCGCGCCTGGGTGCCACTACCTTCAATATTGACAATAACGCCTTCGCCAAATTTTTGATGCGTCACGCTCTGACCTGCCTGCCAGATACTCTCTTTGCGAGAGGTGAATGATTGGGCGATGCTGTTGTTACCAAATTCAGGCGTCTCCACCCACGCCGCTTTTTGATGATTAGGTAACCATTTCGCTTCGACTCTGGGTGATAACCATTTCAAAGCTTCATCGGGGAGTTCATCAAAGAATCGTGAGCGAACGTTGTAGCGCGTTTGGCCATGCAACATACGCGTCTGCGCAAAACTCATGTAGAGGCGTTTGCGTGCGCGAGTAATAGCGACATACATTAATCGCCGCTCTTCTTCGACACCGTCTTCGGCTTCTTGGCTATTCTCATGCGGGAATAAGCCTTCTTCTAAACCTGTAATAAATACCGCATCAAATTCCAGGCCTTTAGCTGAATGAACTGTCATTAGTTGAATCGCATCTTGTCCTGCTTGCGCTTGGTTGTCACCCGCCTCAAGTGAGGCGTGGGAGAGAAATGCAGATAAAGGTGACATGATGGCTGTCAGCGGTGCATCAGCATCAATGATTTCAATGCCATCACCGGTTACTAACGCAGGAGTAGCGTTCTCAACACGCGGCCCGACCAATGCAGGAGCATCCATCATAAAACCTTCTTCCGACACAAACAAAGCTGCCGCACTGACTAACTGCTCAAGGTTTTCAATTCTATCGGCGCCTTCTTTCTCACCCTGATAGTGAGCAATCAACCCACTTTTCTCTATGGTGACTTGCACCATTTCTGGTAACGGTAAGCGTGCGGTCTCAAACCGCAAGCTTTCTATCAATTGGATGAAATTGCCCAATACAGCACCCGCTTTGCCTGCAACGTATGGAACAGCGGCATACAATGAAATACCGTACTGCCGCGCCGCATCTTGCAACTGCTCTATGCTGCGCGCACCGACTCCCCGAGTAGGAAAATTCACTACACGTAAAAAAGAAGAGTCATTATGAAGATTGTCGATTAACTGAAGATAGGCAATCGCATGCTTGATTTCAGCGCGCTCAAAAAACCGTTGCCCACCGTAAACGCGATACGGCAAGCTGGCTGAAAACAGCGCATGTTCTATTACGCGTGATTGCGCATTGGATCGATACAAAATTGCGATTTCACTACGCATCCAACCTTCTGCAATTAATTGCTTGGCCTCTTCAATGAGCCACTGCGCCTCTTGCAGATCACTGGATGCTTCAAAAATACGTACCTGCTCACCATGACCCGCATCAGTACGAAGATTTTTACCTAAGCGACGACTATTGTTAGCAATCAGCTGATTCGCTGTATCGAGTATGTAGCCATGGGAACGGTAGTTTTGCTCTAGCTTGATCAAATTCTCAACGTGATATTCGCGCTCGAACGCCGACATGTTGCCCACATTCGCACCACGAAAAGCATAAATACTTTGATCATCATCGCCAACAGCAAATACAGCACCTTGCGTACCGGCTAATAATTTCAGCCATTTGTATTGCAGATCATTCGTATCCTGAAACTCATCAACCAGTATGTGCTTAAAGCGCGCCTGATAATGTTCACGCAGGGGCTGATTACGAGTGAGTAATTCGTAGCTTCGAAGCAGTAGCTCGGCAAAATCAACTACGCCTTCACGCTGGCACTGATCATCATAGGCAGCGTATAGCTCAGCAAATTTACGCTGATAATCGTCACTGGCCTCAACTTCAGAGGCTCTGAGTCCTTGATCTTTCGCACTATTGATGAAGTACATCAAGTGCTTGGCCGGGTATTTTTCGTCGTCTACATTCAAACGCTTGAGCAGCCGCTTGATAGCTGACATCTGATCTTGAGAATCCAGAATCTGAAACGTCTGAGGCAGCGCGGCATCGCGATAGTGAGCTCTCAGCAAGCGGTTACACAGACCATGGAAAGTACCTATCCACATACCACGTGTATTGATAGGCAACATTGTCGATAGGCGCGCCTGCATTTCCTTGGCGGCTTTGTTGGTAAAGGTGACGGCTAGGACCCCCGCCGGAGAAACTTGCGATGTCTGGATTAACCAGGCTATGCGGGTGGTAAGTACTCTGGTTTTACCCGAGCCCGCACCGGCGAGTATTAGCGCCGGTTGGGCGGGTAGTGTGACGGCAGCGAGTTGTTCGGGATTGAGGTGGAGAAGGAGATTATGCATTCCGCGATTATATGCTGACGCAAGCAATGAATGCTTCAATCTCCAACCCAATTATTTGCTGATGTGTGAATTACAATTTTTCTTCTCCATTCGAGTTTTCGATCACTTGATCGCTCTCCTCCGATACATCGTTCAACAATCGCTGGTGTTCACTGTTCTCAACACCCTTATCTGATTCTTGAATCGGTAAAAATCTACGGCTAGTTACCAACGATTGATATTCGAATTTTTCGTTGAGCGCCACGGTTAATTTATTTACGGTAGTTGGTGACAAGGTAGATTGCGCACTATCCATCTGCTCCTGCTCCGAACCATTATGCAAATAACCAGATTCTTGGCTTTGTGGAAATACGGGATCTAAATCCTCTGAATGTTGTACAAAAGTTGGGGATGTAATTAAGGGGGCTGCATTAACCGATCTAGTCGATGATGATCTTGTCTTAGTCGACTGATAAGGCGAGCTGGGGAAAGAAGATGAATCGTCAGTATCTTCTGAATTTAGGCTTGAGTAGACTAGCTTATCCGGTTTCGGTAAAACTAGAAGTTTCGATTCACTACGTTGTGAAACTATCTGAGCGTTTACTTCTTCTGCGCCTGATGAAGCAATTGGCTTTAACTGGGTACTACGCCGATTTGATTTAACGATGATTTCACAGATGCGATCTAACTCTTTAGCCCAAGGCTCGGTTGAAAACTGTATGCGCTCGTCTGTCATTTTTGGCAAAGTGATAGCTAGCCAGCGCTTAGCGAAAAATTGAACATCCGGATCAAAAGCATTTTGACGCAGAAAATTTGCCAAGGATTTTGATGATGTATTTTCTTGATTCAAAAAATTTTTAACTATTAATTTAATGGAATAAAATGCCATTTCAGGCCGTGTATCGTATTTTCCTACATGATCTTTTCTCAATGCGGCACATATATCGAGCGCAGTATTTCCAGGTATAGCAACAAACTCTCTTAGTCGTTTATTTTGTATTTTAGAAATTTGTTTACCTAACATCCGATGTGGCGATGTCTTCTTTTGAAGCTGATCTGCATAGTAAAATTTGGTGAGAATTTTAAGCGATTCTTTGATATCACCCACCATAAAATCTTTTTGCGATTTCATCGTTCGTGAGCAGTTACCCGAGAGTTCGATTGATGCTTTTCTGACCTCAATATGTGCTTTTTCAATACTAAATCCATCCGTAGCAATCGCTGATAAAAAACTGTGCATTTCTTTTCTGTTTGCTTCAATATTTTGTGATGCAATAGTATCCATACCTTCTCTTAGTCCAATTTGTTTTTTGGTGCGCTCTGGGAAAAAAATGAATGGACGTGTTTTTCTATCGAAATCACCCCGAACTAAGGTTTTACTAGGCATATTTTTTATGGATTCATAAATGAGGGCTGCATTTTTTAAACTTTGGTGAGGACTAAGCCGGACTAAAGCTGCTCCATCGTGAGGAAAATAATCAGCTGTAGGAGTTAATATACGAGCTGAATTTGTTGGTGTAGTGGCAGCAGCGGTTGTCATGATCATCCCTTCTATCTGTTAAAAATTAAGCTCTTAATAAGTCAAGATTCATCACGTGCAATGAATCCACTTCTTCAGTATCAATTTCTGATTTACTGATTAACTCAGAAAAATGGGCGGCAAAGCGTAAGTAGTCTGAGATTTCTGCCTTTAGCGTTTCTAGCGTCAGCGTATTGGATTCAATTTCACCGATTAAAATCACATCATCCTCGGGCGAACTAAGCGCTAGTTTTAGATTGGCCACACCTTGCAGTAATAGGTTCATATTCAAAAGTCGAGCGAATATTTTTTCTCGCTGGCTCTCACCAGGTTTACCTATAGCGCAGCACAACAGCACTCTCGCAGGCATTTCTTGCCAGCTGATTTGTAATGAAAAACCCGTATCAAAAATAATTTGCCAGACATCCAAATCTTCCTCAATGATGCTTGAAATATCTGGAATGCTAGGTCCCAACTGACGAATCAGATGCTGTAAGTCGGATAATTGATTGGCCAATTAAGCCTCCTTAAAACACAAAGATTTAAAGCGCATGAAATACCAATAAATTAGATATGGATCACAAACGAGTGATCGCAAGCGAAGATGCCGATGAGTAGCAAGATGATGAAACAAGTTCCTTTTTTCGTTTAAATCAATACGAAAAAATAAAACTCATAACAAAGAAATAGACGATTAAGAAATCGTCATTAAGTAAGGAGGAATTTTGATGAAGTGCTATTTGATAATCAAATCGAGTGGCCGATTATCGAAACATTTGAGAAAAATTTGTGGCCGCTGCGTACGGATCATCAACCGAGTAAACACTACTAATTGCTGCCACCATGTGCGCGCCATGCTCGATCAATACGCGACTATTTTCTGGAGTCATACCGCCAATGACACAGATAGGGCAATTTAATTCATTCAAGGCTACGTTGATGATGTCTGGAGCTGTAGTCACGGCATATTTCTTAACGCGCGAAGGATAAAATCCACCAAAAGCGACATAACTTGCCCCCGAAGCTTGCGCATCGCGTGCCAACTGCAAATCACCATAACAAGAGGCACCCACTATTTTTGATGGTCCCAGTCGGGCTCGCATGCTGGCCACCGATGCATCAGTACCACCCACATGAATACCATCTGCGTCAATGGCCTCACATAATTCAAGATGATCATTAATAATCAGTGGAACATTCAGTCGACGGCATAGTTTTAATAACGCAGCTGCTTGCTCCTGGCGTAAAGATTCGCTGGCTGTCTTATGGCGATACTGAAGCACACTTGCACCGCCGCGTATCGCTTGCTCGCTAACTGCGATTAATCGATCAGTGTCATCCCAGTCGGGAGTCACTAGATAAAGACCTTTCATGACATCTCCTTCAAACGATTGGGTATCTGCTGGCCTGGTGCGATGGCGTATGCATGCGCAAGACTGTGTTGTGTGTAATTTTGCGCAGCATCTAAAGCCGCCTCCATTGAGATGCCCTGAGCTAATCGTGCTGCAATGGCGGATGCCAAAGTGCAACCTGAGCCGTGATACTCACCTGACAAACGTGACCAGTGCCACTGGCGTTGTTGCTCTTCGTGGAACCATGTATTGATGATCTCATCACCTTCTCCATGACCCCCTTTAATCATCACGTTAGGCGAATCTTGAAGTAATCGTTTTGCCTGCACGTCGAGTTGATCATTTCCATCACACAAAGCACGCGCTTCAGGCAAATTCGGCACGATGATCGTCGCAACAGCGCGCAATGGCGCAAGCGCCTGCACCGCATCACCTTGTGTGAGCACATCGCCATGACCACTGGCTAATACGGGATCGAGTACAACGGGCAATATGGGATGTAATTTTCTTAACGTGGCGATGGCATCAGCAATCGCCTGCGCATTGGCTAAGCTACCCACGATGCCGATCTTGATCGCATCAATAGCAGTACCGTGCGCTATCAATGCATTTACTTGCTCGACTAAAATCGACGTGGCAACGGGATGCACGGCATGCACGTGCTGATTATCTTGTACCGTCAATGCCGTGATGATGGGTAGCGGATGTGCACCCGCATCGCTAATGGCCTGTATATCGGCTTGTATGCCTGCACCACCGCTAGGATCGAGTCCAGCGAATACAAGCACGCAAGCTTTTTTCATGCAATGCGCCCCGCCATAGGTGACGAAGGCGATGCAGCAAATTTACGCGGAATACGCCCTGCCAGAAAAGCCTCGCGCCCCGCCTCAACAGCCAATTTCATTGCGCGCGCCATACGTATAGGATCTTGTGCGCCTGCGATAGCCGTATTCATTAGCACACCATCACAACCCAATTCCATCGCAATCGCTGCATCCGACGCGGTACCTACACCGGCATCGACTAACACGGGTACCTTCGCTTGCTCGATGATTAGGGATAAATTCCACGGATTCAAAATACCCATGCCCGAACCGATCAACGACGCTAATGGCATCACCGCACAGCAGCCTATCTCTTCCAGCATCTTTGCTTGTATGGGATCGTCGCTGCAGTAAACCATCACATCAAAACCATCCTTCACTAAGGTCTCAGCGGCTTTCAATGTTTCGGGCATATTTGGAAACAAGGTTTTTTCGTCACCTAATACTTCTAGCTTAACCAGCGTGTGGCCATTCAATAACTCACGCGCTAACTGCAACGTATACACCGCATCTTTCGCGTTGTAACAGCCTGCTGTATTCGGAAGGATGGTGTAGCGCGACGGTGGCACCGCATCTAACAAACTCGGTGCATTCGGATCCTGACCAATATTAACGCGACGAATAGCCACCGTAATAATGTCAGCACCACTGGCTTCGGTGGCAAGCCTGGTCTGCTCCAAGTCTTTATATTTACCGCTACCTACCAGCAAACGTGAACCATACGCTTTACCTGCAATGGTCAGGCCAGTGTGTTGTGAGTCATTCATAGTGTTGGCTAATCCTTAGTTTCATTCTTTTAGCATCGCCTAAAGTACTGAAATCACCCGCCGCCTATGGCACGCACCACATCGACTTTGTCACCGTCTGAAAATCGATAGGCGGACCACTGCGCACGGGGCACGACTTCACGATTAACCGCAATCGCTAATGCCTGATTGGTCAATGACAAAGCATAGATCAAGTCGTGTACTGAGTGATCCTTTTCTACCGAGCGTGATTCGCCGTTTAGCTCAATAACAATCATGATGCGTGTATCACTGTTTGCGATAAAGCTCAGCGCCGCTTTTAACAAACTCGACAGCCTTAACTTCCATACCCTGCTTTAAAGCTTCAATTTCAGTGATGCCCTGCTTTTCAGCGTAATCGCGTACTTCCTGCGTAATTTTCATCGAGCAGAAATGCGGGCCGCACATAGAGCAAAAGTGCGCCACTTTGGCAGAGTCCTTCGGCAGCGTTTCATCATGAAATTCACGCGACTTGTCGGGATCGAGACCGAGGTTGAATTGATCTTCCCAACGGAATTCAAAACGAGCTTTGGATAAGGCGTTATCGCGTATCTGCGCGCCGGGATGACCTTTGGCTAAATCTGCGGCATGGGCTGCAATCTTATAAGTGATAATGCCGTCTTTAACATCCACCTTATTTGGCAAACCTAAATGCTCTTTCGGTGTTACGTAGCACAGCATAGCCGTGCCATACCAACCAATTTGTGCCGCACCAATGCCTGAAGTGATGTGATCGTAGCCTGGAGCGATATCGGTGGTTAGCGGGCCTAAGGTATAAAACGGCGCTTCGTGACATTGCTCTAACTGCAAATCCATATTTTCTTTAATCATGTGCATGGGCACATGACCTGGACCTTCGATCATGACCTGCACATCATGCTTCCAAGCGATCTGGGTTAATTCACCCAAGGTTTTCAATTCACCCAGCTGGGCTTCATCATTCGCGTCATAAATAGATCCGGGACGCAGACCATCGCCTAATGAGAAAGCTACATCGTAGGCTTTCATGATTTCGCAAATGTCTTCGAAATACTCATACAAGAACGATTCCTTGTGATGCGCGAGACACCATTTCGCCATGATGGAGCCACCGCGTGAAACAATGCCGGTCATGCGTTTCGCTGTCAGCGGCACATAACGCAGCAAAACACCGGCATGAATGGTGAAGTAATCCACACCCTGCTCGGCTTGCTCGATTAAGGTGTCACGGAAAATTTCCCATGTCAGGTCTTCCGCTTTGCCATTTACTTTTTCTAAGGCTTGATAAATTGGCACAGTACCAATCGGCACCGGTGAGTTTCGAATAATCCATTCACGAGTTTCATGAATATGTTTACCTGTCGATAAATCCATCACGGTATCGCCACCCCAACGTATCGACCAGGTCATTTTTTCAACTTCTTCACCAATCGATGAAGTCACTGCTGAATTACCAATATTGGCATTGATCTTCACTAGGAAATTTCGGCCTATGATCATAGGCTCGCTTTCTGGGTGATTGATGTTATTTGGAATAATGGCACGACCACGCGCGATTTCACTGCGCACAAATTCAGGCGTAATTTCTGCGGGTATCGCAGCCCCGAACGATTGGCCAGGATGCTGACGCCCCATGAGATCGGCTAACTTGGCACCATTCGGGCCAGAGGACTTAAGATTTTCCAGGTACTCTTTACGACACAGATTTTCGCGGATAGCGATGTATTCCATTTCTGGTGTGATGATGCCAGCACGCGCGTAATGCATTTGCGTGACGTTCTTACCTGCTATGGCACGACGAGGCTTACGATGCAAATTAAAACGCAGCTCAGCTAGCTTAGGATCGTTCAAACGTTCTGTACCGTACTCGGAGGTAGGGCCCGACAGCTCTTCGGTATCGTCGCGCTCAGCAATCCAGGCAGCGCGCAAGGGAGCTAAACCTGAACGTATATCTATCTTAACGGTGGGATCGGTATAAGGTCCTGATGTGTCGTACACAAATACCGGTGGATTTTTTTCTGCGCCAAAAGAGGCCGGCGTATCGCTCTGCGTAATTTGACGCATAGGCACACGAATATCGGGACGCGAACCGGACACATAAATCTTGCGTGAATTCGGCAAGGGCTGGATGGCGGCTTCATCGACTGTGGCCGTCGCAGCTAAGAATTGAGGATTGGCGTTCATGAACTTCCTTTGCTCAAAACAGCGAAGAAAGCACGATGAGGAGAATGAGGACTCGACCGTCGCTTCCCTACGCTGGCATTACCCAGATCAGGTTCAAGGGTATATCTCACTCGGCAAAACCTCCGAGACCCCTAGCGTTTAGCTGTAAAGACTACAGCGACCTAGATTATAGCGCCTGTGGCAGCTAGACGTGACTAAGCTTCGATTGATATTGGCCTAGATTGTGCAAAATCCACGTTAGAAAAATATCAATCTTATCTAACTAGTGCTGGTAAAAAAATCTGCTTCTCCATAAATCTCAGGTAAATCCCGCATTGCTTGAGGATAGCGGTCACAAATGACGCGACCTTCCAGACGATACGACTCCAAAGGGCTATCGATTGATATTTTTCGACCCAGGATGAGTATTAAATCGGGCGTTTCTTTCAGCAGAGTCACAAGTTCTGCTTCGGCCGCATTATCAAAATAATGATAACCATCAAGGGCTAGACATTTCAGATTGGCGTGTTGTTTCAGCGCTAGATGCAACCTAACTATAGATACATCCCCCAAACAGCAATTCGTCAGATGTAACTCTTCCAATGACTGATTATCTTTAAGCCAATTGGCGATACCCTCAACCATCGTGTCACCGCCCCAGCCCTCGAGATGCAAATATTTTAGCTTG